>NZ_JABXEM010000087.1:0-38083 GCF_013372595.1 Myxococcus sp. AM011 | reverse complement strand
TCCCCATGGTGAGCCCACCCGTCCCCACCGGGTCAGGCCCACACATCGCGTCACACCCCTGTCGCGCGGGGATTCCAGCGGGATGGACGGGCTTCGCCCAGGCTCAGCCGTTCGCGGGGGGGCGCTCCGGCAGCAGCAACTCCAGGATGCTCCGAGCCACCGCGTCCTTGGTCCCCTGAAGCTTCCTGGGCGAGCCGGCACGCGTCAACACCGTCACCCGGTTGGTGTCGGTGCCAAACCCCGCGCCCGGCGCCGTGACGTCGTTGGCGACAATCGCGTCCAGCCCCTTGCGCTCCAGCTTCTCGCGTGCGTGCTCCAGCACCCGCTCCGTCTCCGCGGCGAAGCCCACCAACAGCGGGCGACGGGCCTGTCCCGACACCTTCTTCGAGGCCTCCGCCAGCACATCCGGCGTGCGCACCAGCTTCAGCGTCTCCGGCCCGGAGACCGAGCCTTTCTTCACCTTCTGCGCGGCCCGCGACTCCGGGCGCCAGTCGCTCACCGCCGCCGTGGCGATGAACACGTCGACGTCCCCCACCCGCCCCAGGACTTCGCGCGCCATCTCCTCCGCGGACACGACGTCCACCACCTCCAGGCCCGTGCGGTCCACCGAGCCCACCGGGCCCAGCACCACCGTCACGGTGGCCCCCAGCGAGCGCGCCGCCTGTGCCAGCGCCAGGCCCATCTTCCCCGTGGAGGGGTTGGAGATGAACCGCACCGGGTCCAGGAACTCGCGCGTGGGGCCCGCCGTCAGCAACACCCGCTTGCCCGCCAGCGGCCCCGGGGCGAAGCGCGCGGCCACTCCCGCGACGATGGCCGGCACGTCCGCCAGTCGTCCCTCGCCCACGTCACCGCAGGCCAGCAGCCCCGCGCCAGGACCGACGAAGGTGAAGCGCGAGTGCGCCAGCAACGCGGCGACGTTCTCCTGCGTCATCGCGTTGTCCCACATCGCCACATTCATCGCCGGGGCCAGCACCACGGGCCCCCGGAAGGCCAAGAGCGACGTCGTCACCGCGTCGTTGGCCATGCCCGCGCGCACCCGCGCCAGCAGGTCCGCGGTGGCCGGGGCCACCACGAAGGCCTCCGCCCAGCGCGCCAGGTCCAGGTGCCCGAAGTTCCCCTCCTGCGAGGGGTCGAAATAGTCGGTGAGCACCGGATGCCCGCTGAGCGCCTGGAAGGTCAGTGGGGTGACGAACTGGCGAGCGGACTCCGTCATGGCCACCCGCACCTCGGCGCCCGCCCGTCCCAGCTCGCGCACCAGCTCGCAGGCCTTGTACGCGGCGATGCCACCCGCGACGCCGACGACGATGCGACGGCCCTTCAGTGCCGATACGTCCATGCGGCTTCCTAATGCGCCCGCCCGTCGGCTCGCAACCGAAGCCGCGCGCCAGGCGCCGCCGCCTCAACGCCCCAGCGTCAACTCGCCGCTCGAGGGCACATCCACCACGCGCACCTCCGGGCCTCCAGGCGTCTCCACATGGAACGCGCCCCACACCACGGTGTAGCGCCCGGGCGGCAGGCCCGACACGACGACCTGCTCGGAGCGCGGCTGGTAGACGAGGTGCGCCCACCGCGAGCGCATCAGCTCCTGCGCGGGCGGGTTCGTCGACACGGGGACCTCTCCCGCCACCACCCAGAGCGCCTTGCCCCGCTCGGGCTTGAGCTGCACCGTGAGCGACGCGCTCCCGGGCGAGGGCCCCAGGTCCAGGTGCATCTCCGCGCCGCCCACCTGGACCACCAGCGCCGGCTCCCCCGAATACTCGCGTGCCGAACCCAGCATGAACCGGTAGCTGCCCGGCGCCACCTCCACGGAGTACCCGCCGTCCGGTCCGGTGACGATGGTGAGCGGCTCGCCGCGGTCGCCATTCACCGCCTCGACCTCGATGCCCGCGGCAGGCTGGCCTCCCGTGCGGAACACGCGGCCACTCAGGCGGGTGGCCTGCTTCAACGTCAGCTCCAGCGCCGCGCGACTCCCTCGCTCCACCGCCTGGGTCGCGCTCAACCGGCCCTTGCGCGCGGACACGGTGTAGCGCGCGACATATGGGGGACTCGCCAGCGTGAAGCGGCCGTCCGGCCCCGACAGCACCGACTCGTCGCACACCTCGCAGGACACCACCGCGTCCGCCACTGGTCCGCCGCTCGCGTCGCGCACCAGGCCACTGATGCTCGGCAGCTTCTCCAGCACCAGGTCTCCCAATTCGGGTGACGCGGGACGGTCCACCATCAGCGGCTCGTAGCCGGAGGCATCCACCGCGACGATGACGCGGTCACCCGCCGTGGGCAGCGCCAGTTCGAAGCGGCCGTCCGGGCTGTCCACCTGATGCTCGTCCATCCGGAAGCGACGCACCGGCGCGCCGTCATCCCCGACGACGCGTCCCCGGAAGACATCGCGCTTCTTGAGCACGACCTTGACCGGCGGCCCGCCCGCCTTGCCCTCCGCGCGCTCCGTCTGGTCATAACCGGAGTGCTTCACCTCCAGGCGGTAGCCCCGGTCCGGGCGCAGCGAGCGGAACTCGAAGTGTCCCCGAGCGTCGCTCATGACGGGCTCCGCGCCGCGTGGCACCACCGACAACGAGGCCCCGGCCACGGGCTCGCCTTGCATGTCCACCACGTCGCCCGTCAGGGGCGCGCCGGGCTTCAGCTCCGCCTCCAGCTTGAGCGTCTGGCCATCCGCCACCGTCACCTGCCGCCGCTCGGAGGGCTGGTAGTCCGGATGCGAAGCCACCATCGAGTACGTCCCTTCCGGAAGCCCGCGCATGGGCACGACGCCGTCCGGACCGGAGGGCCTGTCGCTCCGGAAGATGCCTTCCTGGTCCACCCACAGCACCACGTCCGCGCCCTCGACGCGGCGACCACCGGACGACACCGTCACCTCCAGCGCGGCGTGTGGCTCCAGCGGAAGCTCGACGCCCGAGGCCGGCGCCGTCACCTTCACCTGACCACCGCCCCACTCCGAGTGGTGCGCGTGCAGTTCGTACAGGCCCGGCGTGGGCACCTGCGCGGAGAAGTGCCCTTCCCCGTCCGCCAGCACCGTCGCGCCCGTGGGCTGCACCAGCACGGACACGCGGGGCGCGGGGCGGCCGTATTCGTCCATCACCCGTCCGGTGATGAGCGTGGCGCGCTCCAGCTCCAACTCCAGCGTCGTCTCGCCCTTGCCCACGCGCGCGGGGAGCTGCGTGTCGCGGAAGCCCTCCGCCTTGCCCTCCAGCAGGTACTCACCGACAGCCAGCGGTCCCAGTTCCACCAGGGCGCCCGTGGCGGCGCGCTCGCGGCGGACCAGTTCACCCCGCGCGGTGCGCAGCATCAGCTCCGGAGCGGGCACGGGCTGGCCAGCCTCATCCACCACGGTGACGAGCAGCTTGCCCGCCTCTTCCAGCTCCAGCGTCACCTGCGTCACGCGCGCATCGAGCGTCAGCGTCCGCGGGGCCGAGCCCAACCCCGGGGCCTCCGCCGTCACCACCAGCTCATCCGGATACAGCCCGGTGAAGCGCACCACCTCGCCTTCGGTGCGCAGCTCACGCGAGAGATGGTCGGCACGCAGGCGCACCGTCGCGGCGGCGGGCTTGCCCTGTCGCATGACTCGGACCTCCAGCGTGCGCGCGGGCGTCAACTGCAACCGCACCGGCTGGGGCCCGGCCTCGACGTGAGCCTCCACGGCGGGCAGATATCCCTCCGCCATGGCCAGCACATAGAACGGGCCCTCGCCGAGTCCCTCCAGGGAGAAGACACCTTCCGCGCCGGACTCCGCCTCGAAGGGCAGCGGCACGCGGCGGGAGACGGCGTGCACGCGAGCGCCCAGGAGCGGCTGCCCCGCATCGTCCACCACCTGGCCGCGAATGGAGCGCAAGGGCGGCAGGTACAGCTCCACCGGGTCTCCCGGGGCGGCCCTGTCCCTCAGTGCCACCCCCAGGCCCGAGGCGCGGGCCCACACGGAGAAGGACACACCCACGAGGTGCTCGAACCGGAAGCGTCCTTCCGCATCCGTGAGCACCGTGGCGCGAGGACTGAGGAAGCCCCGCTGTTGTTCGAAGAAGGCGAGCGTGTGCAGCGTGGACTCGCGCGCGGGGCAGGACAAGAGGGCCTGGTCGCACTCATCGCAGCGCACGTCGACCAGCGTCCGCTCGGCGCTGGCCGCGAGGAAGACCTCCGCGCCCGACACGGGCTTGCCGGCCGAGTCCAGCACGCGGCCGGTGAGCGCCAGCCCCTCCTGGCCTGCCGAGGAGACCTCCACCGCGGAGAACTCGGGCAGCGACTTCGGCGTGGAATGCGGGGACGCGGTGGACGAAGTACTCCCAGGTCCGCTCTCGGAATGGGACCAGAGCCAGGCGGCCCCGGCCACCACCAGGGCTGACATCACCCCTATGAGAATCCAGTTGCGCATGCGCACGTCTCTCGGACCTTAGCCCGCGGCCGGGCCCGGAACGGGTGATTCCCACCGGAAATTCCGGACCTCGTCGTCTCCCGGACGCTCCCCCCATGACGCGTTCCCACCCGGTGGCCTGCGTTGCCACCGGGACGACACCGTCATGCGCCCGTCAGTGCTTCTCGTCGTCCTCGAGCGCGGTCAGGCGCTTCTCCACCTGCTCGAAGCGCGCGTTCGTCGAATCCGCCAGCGAGCCGAGCAGCCGGGCCATGCGGCCAGCGTGAGCATCCATTCGCTGGAGTCCGCCAGACAGGGCGCGAAGCTCGCCCACCACCGACTCCACGTGCGTCATCATGACATCCGCATTCGAGCGGAAGGAATCCATGTTCCGCCACATGACGTCCATGTTCTGCCGCGTGACGTCCATGCTCTGCCACATGACGTCCATGTTCTGCCGCATGGCGTCCATGTTGGACTGCATCACGCCCATGTTCTCGCGCATGACGCCCATGTTGACCTGCATCGCGCCCATGTTCTCGCGCATGGACCCCAGGCTCGTCAGCGCGTAGCTCATCCCCGACGACATGATGCGCGTATGGGTTCGCGTGGTCTTCATCTCCTCCCGGAGCTCCGCGACCTCGCCGATCAACCGCACCATCACGTCCCGCCCCACCGCCCTCGCCATGCGACCTCCCACCACGGTTTGGCGGGAAGGTACGTGGCGGGTCTGACGTGAACGGGACGAAGCAATAGGGGCACGACGCGTTCGCTCGCTCATGTGCGCGCCCCCTCACTCTTCCGCGAAGGGCTGGATGGCCTGCGCCACGGCGAGCTCCTGTCGGGCCTCGCTCAACTCCGAGTTGGTCGCGCGCAACCGGTCGCTCAGCACCTGCACGAAGCTCCAAAGCATCTTCACCGCGAGGATGGACTCGCGCTTCATCAAGCCCATCAAGTCCGGACGGGAGATGACCATGGTCCGGGTGGGCTCCGTCGCTCGCACCGTCGCCGAGCGCGGCGCGTTGTCGATGAGCCCCATCTCTCCGAAGTGCCCACCGGAGCGCAGCTCGGCGATCTCCACGCCGTTCTTTTCAATCGCCACCCGGCCCCGGATGACGACGAACAGCTCCTCGCCCGGCTGTCCCTCCACCACGATTTCGCGGCCCGCGGGATACGTGCGCGTGGTGGCGATGGACAGCACCGCCGTCTGCTCCTTGTACGTGAGGTGACGGAAGAGCGGAATCTTGCGCAGCGCCTCCATGCGCGACTGCGCTTCGCTCGTCTCCTCGTTCGCCATGGCCGCGCTGTCGCCGGCCACCTTCACCACCACCGCGGTGATGTTGTCCTTGCCGCCGCGCTCGTTCGCGACGTCGATGAGCCGCTTGGGCAGGTCCCCCGGCTGGAGCCCCGACACCAACGGCAGCATCTCCTCGTCCTCGACGTAGCCATGCAGGCCGTCCGAACAGAGGATGAACATGTCGCCGGGCACCAGGTCCACGATGAGCGTGTCCACCTGGACCGACTCCTGGATGCCCACCGCGCGCGTAATCACGTTGCGGTACTGCGACGTGGCCGCCTGCTCCTTGGTGATGGTGCCGGCCTTGAGCTGCGCGGCGACCAGCGTGTGGTCCTCCGTCAGCCGGTGACACTGACCATGTCTCACCAGATAGACGCGGCTGTCGCCCACGTGGCCGATGACGGCCTTGTTGCCTCCCACCGCCAGGCACACGAAGGTCGTCCCCATGCCCCGCTTGGTCGAGTCCGTCATCGCCGTGCGGTAGATGTCCGCGCACGCGCGCTGCACGGCCACTTCCACCAGCGCCGCCGCCGCGGACCGACTATCCGCCGTGGGGTTGTTACCCAGGTCTTTCAGCAGATGCCGGTTCGAGGTGATGTGCTGCTTGACCACCTCGGTGGCCCGATTGCTGGCGACCTCACCCGCCGCGTGCCCACCCATGCCGTCGGCCACCACGTACAGGCCGAGTGACACGTCCACCAGCATCGCGTCTTCGTTGTGCTGCCGCTTGCGGCCGACGTCGGTCAGTCCGAAGGCTTCTGTGGTCAAGGCCACCGCGAACACTCCCGTGTGTGACTGTAGGCGACTCCGCACGTTATGCAGGCCGCTGGAGACGTGGCAAGGCTCAGGGAGCCATCCGAATCGCGAGCATCCGGACAAAGCCGCTTGCCGTGTAGAACGCCAGCTCCACCTGTCCGAAGCGCAACCGGACACCGTCCTCCAGGAGGACGGGCTTGCGAGGGGCGAGCCGAACCCCGCCGAGCCATGAGCCATTCTTCGAGCCGGCATCCGTCAAGAGGATGCCCGCCTGGGCTTCGTCGCGGGCGAACCAGGCGTGGAAGCGCGACACGCTGCCGTCATCCAGCACCACGTCGTTGTTGCCCGTGCGGCCCACCGTGATTCCCCGCCCGAAGGCGTTCGTCCGGGACTTCACCACCGGAAACACCACCGGCTCGTTCGCCCCCAGCGTCGGCGGCCCCGCGTTCGTCACCGTCTTCAACCGGTACTCCTCCTGCTCCGACAGGCTCTCGGGCGGCGGCGAAGGCGAGAAGACGAGCAGCCCGGGCGGCAACTGCCGCTCGAGGTCGCCCCGGTTGCGCAGGTACCGCGAAACATGGGCGCTCAGCAGCTCGGGCATACGAGGGGCGCGGGAGGGGGAGATTCCCGCGAAACCCAGTCTACGCGGACTTTACCGCCAATCCACGAACAACCCGACCATGGGGCCGCCCACGAAGCTCCGGCCCAGGTAGCGCCGCTTGAGTCCGAAGGGCTCGCCGTAGCCCACGGTGAAGCCCGCGGCCATCTGCTCGAACTGGTAGCCCACCTGGATGCGGCCCTCGATGATACCCACGGTGTGCTTGTCCGGAGGCGCGCCGCCGTCGAAGTGGGCGCCATAGAAGACGGGCCCGCCCGTCACCTGGAACCCCCAGTGCAGGCTGTTGGGCAGGTGGTTGCGGTAGCCCACGCCCACCTGGGCGGTGTGCTCGTAGTACGAGCCCAGGAGCGTCTCGGGCTTGCCCGCCACCGGGTTCGGCATCGCGGTGCCCCACCCCAACCCACCTTCGACCAGGAAGACGAAGGCGTCCTTGCGGTCCTGGAAGAAGGCCCACTGCCACTGCACCTTCAGACGGGAGGTGAGCAGCTCATCCCGGAGCGAGGCGCCCAGGACGACGCCTCGAGGCAACCAGGCGGGCGTGGGCGAGACGTGCTCGCGTTTCGACCGGGACTTGGACTGGGCCTGGGCGGTGGAAACAAGACCCAGCGTAAAAACCAGCAGGACGAAGAGCTTGCGGTGCATAGGAACCCTCTTCCCGCCACGGAGCGGAGCGCTTGTCAACGAAGTGTTGGGTTGGCTATGACGCGTTGGTTACCTGCGGATGGGTACGGAGCCGGGCCTTGCCTGGAGCCGCCCACCATGGGGCACCAAGGAGCGGGACACCGCATGCCAGTCGTGACAGTCCGGGCCAGCAGCAAGCAGAGCCAGAGCTCGGCGAAGTTCGACACCTTGGTCCGCAAGGCCACGGAGAAAGCCTCCGACCTGCTGGGCCAGAGTGATCGCGTGCTCGTCGTCTACGAGAAGGGGTGCGCGAGCATCTACTACGAGGGCGATGGCGTGCAGCCAGCCCCCGTCGCCCGCGTCTCCTAGCAGTCGTCGTGAGGTTCCGCTCAGGGGCCCTCTTCATCGGGGCCCCTGATGCCGGAGGATGGAACGCGGAAAAGCGCGGGGGCGTCCTGAGGAAGTTCGCGACTGTCCTCTTTTCCCAAGGAACTCCGTGCGCCCGCTCCTCCTCGTCCCCGTCCTCGCGCTCCTGGCGTGCTCCACCTCTCGACCGCACGCGCGGGCGGAGGTCAGCGACGGCCTGTCGGCGCGGGGAGGTGCCCCGGGCGCGGCCATCGAGGGTCGGTCCATCATCCATCGCGCCTCCCTGCAGGTGGAGTGCGACGAGCCGGAGAAGGGGCCCGCGCGAGCCACCGCGCTGGCGAAGACCCACGGGGGCTATGCCCAACAGGTGATGACGGAGACCGTCCTGGTGCGCATTCCGGCCGAACAGTTGGAGGGCTTCCTGGCCGCGGTGCCCGCGCTGGGCACGGTGGCGAGCAAGAGTGTCTCCGCCGAGGACGTGACGGACGCGCACCGCGACCTCAAGGTGCGCCTGGACAACCTGACACGCATCCGCGAGCGCTACCTGGAGCTGCTCCAGCGCGCGGTCACCGTCGAGGACACGCTCAAGGTGGAGAAGGAGTTGGAGCGCATCACCCTCGAATACGAGACCGTCAAGGCGCACCTGGAGGGACTGGAGGGCAACATCACCCTGTCCTCGGTGTTCCTGGACTTCAAGCGACCGGTGAGCCCCGGGCCCCTGGGCTGGGTGTTCTACGGGCTCGGCAAGGGCATCAAGTGGCTCTTCGTCTGGGACTGACGCGTCACTCCCCCAGCTTCCGGTAGAGCGTGCGGCGGTTGATGCCGAGGATGCGCGCCGCGGCGGCCTTGTTGCCACCGTGCGCGTCGACGATGCGGCGCACGTAGGCCCGCTCCACGTCCTCCAGCGGCGGCTCCTCTCCTGTCGCACGTGAGAACAGGGAGCGCATGCCCGGGTCTCCAGCGCCGGGCAGGTCGAAGTCCTCGGGCACCAGCGTGTCGTGGTCCGTCATCGCCACCGCGCGTTCGAGCAGGTTGGCCAGCTCCCTCACATTGCCGGGCCACGCGTACCCCACCAGCCTGCGCATCGCCGCCGCCGACACGCCGAGCACCTCTCGCGCCTGGACTCCGCCGAGCCGTCCCAGGAAGAAGTCCACCAGCGGGACGATGTCCTCGCGCCGCTCGCGCAGCGGAGGCACCTCCAGGCGGATGACGTTGAGGCGGTAGTAGAGGTCTGGCCGGAAGCGGCCCTCGCGCAGCAGCTCCTCCAACGGACGATTCGTCGCGGCCACCACGCGTGCGCGCACCGTGACTTCCGCGCTCGCCCCCAGGGGCCGCACCTTGCCCGTCTCCAGCGCCTGGAGGAGCTTGGCCTGGACCTCCAGGGACAGCTCGCCCACTTCATCGAGGAAGAGTGTCCCCGCCCCCGCCGCCGCGAAGACGCCGGCCCGGTCCTCGCGCGCATCGGTGAAGGCGCCGCGCCGCGCGCCGAACAACTCGCTCTCCGCGAGTCCGGGCGGAAGGGTCGCGCAGTTGAGCTGGAGGAAGGGCTCGGAGCGCCGGGCACTCGAAGCGTGGACCAGGTGCGCGAGCGCGCTCTTGCCCGTCCCCGTCTCGCCAGTGAGCAACACCGTGGAGTCCGTGCGCGCGGCGCGGCGGGCCATCTCCAACAGCTTGCGCATCGCGGGACTGCGGGCCACGAGTCCTCCCGGCGCATCCATGGGCACGGCCGCGCGCAGGCGGACGATTTCTCGTCGGAGCTGACGCTCTCGAAGGGCGCGCTCGATGGAGAGCACGAGCACGTCGATGTTGAAGGGCTTGGTGACGAAGTCGCACGCCCCGGCCTTCACCGCGGTCACCGCCAGTTCGATGCTGCCGAACGCGGTGATGAGCAGCACGAGCTGCCCCGGCTTCTCCGAGAGGAGCGCCTCCAGCAACTCGGTGCCCCGCAGCTCGGGCATCTCCACATCGGAAATCACCAGGTCGAACGACTCCTCGCGAAACCGCGCGAGCGCCTCCGTCGGCGACGTGAAGCCCACCGTCGTGTAGCCACGCCCGGTCAGGCTCTCACAGAGGAAGTCCACCACTCCCGCGTCGTCATCCAGGACGAGCAGTCGCCGCTCCACCGCGCTCATGCCGCCACCTCTCCCCGCGAGTCATCGTCCGCGACTGGCAGATGCACCGTGAACTCACTGCCCGCACCCACCCGCGACGCCACCGAGACAGCACCTCCATGCTCGGCGACGATGGCCTTCACCACCGCGAGCCCCAGGCCCGTGCCACCCTGCTCGGGCCACGTGCTGAAGAACGGCTCGAAGATGCGCGACTGGCAGTCCGCGTCGATGCCCACGCCCGTGTCCACCACCACCAACCTCACGCCCTCACGCTCCCGCAGCGCTGGGGCGAGGCGGAAGGCGCCTCGTGCCAGCGACACCCGCACCGTCCCACCCCGAGGCGTGGCGCGGAGCGCATTGGTCAGGAGATTCAACGCCACCTGCTGCACGCCATCGGCATCCGCCAGGACAGCGGGCAGTGACGCCTCGCTGTCGAGCGCCAGCCGCACTCCTCGCTTGCGCGCATCCAACTCCAGCAACTCCACCACCGCGCGCACCGGCACGAGCACGTCGAGCGTCTCCATCCGCGTGGGCCTCCTGCGCGTCAACTCCAGCAACTGTCGCACCGTGCGGGTGATGCGCTCGGACTGCTCCACGAGGATGCCCGCGTTGCGACGGACGTCCTCGGGCAGCTCGGTCCTCGCGGCGAGTGCCTGCGCACGTCCGCCGAGGATGAGCAGCGGAGAGCCAATCTCATGGGCCAGTCCCGCGGAGAGCTGTCCCAACGTCGCCAGCTTGTCCACGCGACGCAGGCCCGTCTCCAGGGCGATGCGCGTCTCCACCTCCGCGTCGAGCCGTCCCCTCGCCTCCGCCAGCTCCTTCATCATCGCATTGAAGGCCTGGGTGAGTTCTCCCACTTCGTCCCGCTGATACGGCTGCACGGTGGCGGAGAAGTCACCGCCGCGCACCGTGCGCATCGCGCCCGCGACACGCGCCAGGGGGCGCTGGATGTACAGCAGCACCAGCAGCCACCCCACCAGCGAGATTCCCGCGATGAGCATCAGCACCGACAGCAGCGCGCTCAGCCGCGTGGCCTGGAGGTCCTGTCGCAAGCCATCCAACGGCTTCACCACCGCCAGCGCTCCCAGCGGCGCGCCATCATCTCCGCGCAACGGGAGGACGACGGACAGATGGGAGAGGCCCTCGGGCCCCTCGAATCGACTGACCACCCTGGAGGACGCCATCACCTCGTGGATGTCCGACTCGACGAGCAGGCGCGCCTGCGTTCCGCCCCAGGAGTGGACCTTCAGCCCTCCGCGTGCGTCGAAGACCAGCACGTCCACGCTCGGGTCTCGAAGCTCCAGCGACTCGAGCATCTCCCGCACGTCCGCGGACTGGCCGTCGCGCAGCGCGTTCTCCACCGCGACCTGGAGGGCGACTCCGAGCAAGCGGGACTCGTGCTCGGACGCCCCGCGCAGGTCCGCCTCCTCGCGCTGGAGCTGCCGGTAGCCGTGGGAGCCCAGGATGACGGCGCTCGTGAGCGCCAGCCCGAGCCCGAGCTTCGTCGAGATTCTCACCGCGCCGACTGTGGCGAAAGTGCACAGATGGTTCAAGATTCACCACTCACGCCTGCTCGGGCAGCAGCCCTGATGCTCGTGATTCCAAGAGGTTGAGTCGAAGAGGCCGTGGACCAGGACTTGCCCAGGGGATGGGCATGACCCGACTTTCGTTGCTCGCCTTGCTGGCCCTCGCCGCCGGCTGTTCCGACGGGGCTCCCGCCCATGCCCCACCGGAGCGCATACCCCCAAAGCCCGCTCAGGAGGGGCTCCTCCAGATCGCCGAGGGCTCTCGCGCCTTCGTCACCACCACCGTGGTGAGCCCGGACTCCAGTGGCGCGCTGCTCCAGGCCCCCGCCCGAGTGGCCTTCCGTGACGAAGCCATCGCCCGCGTGGCCGCGCCCTTCGCGGGCCGGGTCGTCACCGTCCATGTCCGCACCGGCGACACGGTGAAGCCGGGCGATGCGTTGGTGACGCTCGACTGTCCTGAGGCGTCGTCTGCTCGCACGGCGGTGCTGACAGCGACGGCGGCCCTGCGGGAGTCCCAGCTCGCCGTCGAGCGCGAGCGCCGCATGCAGGAGCAGGGCGTGGGAATTGAACGCGAGCGGCTGGCCGCGGAGACCCGTCTGGCCGAGGCACAGGCCGAGCTCTCCCGCGCGCAGTCCGCCTCCAGCTTCGTGGGAGGAGGCACGGGCTCCACGCTCGTGCTGCGCGCGCCCATCGCCGGCACCGTGCTGTCGCGCAACGCCAGCGTGGGCGCTTCACTCCAACCAGGAGGCGAGCCACTCGTCGAAGTCGGAGACCCCTCCGCGCTTTGGGTCGTGGCCGAGGTCTTCGAGCGGGACCTGCCTCTGGTTCGCGAGGGCGCGAAGGTCCAGGTGGAGTTGCCCTCCGAGCGGGGGCCGCTGTCCGGCCAGGTCATCTCCGTGGGCACGGTCGTCACGGCGGGCTCGCGGACGGCGCCCGTGCGCATCCACCTGGACACCTCGGGCGCGGGAATGCGGCCCGGCATGTTCGGCCGCGTGCGCATCGAAGCGACGGACGCGGGAATCACCCTGCCGGCCCAGGCGGTGCTCATCCGCAATGGCAAACAACTGGTCGTCTACGTGCAACAGGACTCCCTCACCTTCGAGCGGCGCACCGTGGCGGTGGCGCAGTCGGTGGAAGGACGGGTGCGCGTCATCTCCGGCCTGTCCCCGGGAGAGAAGGTCGTCACCCAGGGCGCCCTGCTCCTCGATGGCGCGGCGGACCAGTTGCTCTGAGGCCGGGGAAAAACCATGTTGAAAGCCCTCATCGAGTCCTGCGTCAGACGACGCATCCCCGTCATCCTCATCACCCTGGCCATCGGCCTCTATGGAGTGAAGGCCTACCTGGACACGCCCGTGGAGGCGTTCCCGGACGTCACCAACCTCCAGGTCAACGTCATCGCGCAATTCCCAGGCCTCGCGCCCGAGGAGATTGAACGACAGGTGACGGTCCCCATCGAGCGTGTCCTCAACGGCACGCCGATGATGATGCAGATGCGCAGCGAGAGCCTCTTCGGCCTGTCGCTCATCTCCCTCACCTTCGACGACGCGGCGGACCCATTCAAGGCGCGCACCGTCGTCAGCGAGCGACTCGCCTCGGCGGACCTGCCGGACGGCGCGGACGTGCGGCTCGCGCCCGAGGCCACGCCGCTCGGAGAAATCTACCAGTTCCGCGTGCTGAGTGAGCGGCACACGCTCGCGGAGACGCGCTCCGAGATGGAGTGGAACATCGCGCGCCTGATGCGACAGGTGCCGGGCGTGGCGGACGTGCTCAGCTTCGGCGGCTTCCTCAAGGAGCTGCACATCCAGGTGGACCCGTCGCGACTGCTCGCCCACGACCTCACACTGGCCCAGGTCACCGAAGCGCTGGAGCGCTCGAACCGGAACGTGGGCGGCGGGTTCCTGAAACATGGAGACCAGGAGCTGCTCATCCGAGGCGTGGGCTACCTCCGCTCGCCGCGAGACGTCCAGGACATCGTCCTGAAGAGCGAGGACGGCACGCCTGTCACGGTGGGCGACGTGGCGCGCGTGGTGGCTTCGCATACGCCGCGACGCGGAACCGTGGGACATGACCTGTCCATGGACGTGGCCGAAGGCGTCGTCCTCCTGCGCCGAGGCGAGAACCCGAGCGCGGTGCTGGAAGGTGTCCACGCGAAGGTGAAGGAACTGAACGAGAGCGTGCTCCCCAAGGGGATGCGCATCGAGCCGTTCTATGACCGGAGCATGCTTGTCGGGCAGACGCTGTCCACGGTGCACCACAACCTGCTGCACGGCGCGCTGCTCGTCGTCGCGGTGGTGTGGCTCTTCCTGCGCAGCCTGCGCTGCTCGCTCATCGTCGCGTCCGTCATTCCGCTCGCGCTGCTCACCGCGTTCATCGGCCTCAAGGCGCTGGGACTTCCCGCCAACCTCATCTCCATGGGGGCCATCGACTTCGGCATCCTCGTGGATGGCGCGGTGGTGCTGGTGGAGAACGTGCTCCACGTGGCGGGGGCGCGGCGGCCCAAGGGACGCAAGGAGATGCTCGGCCTCATCCTCCACTCGGCGCTCGACGTGGCTCGGCCCACCTTCTTCGCGATGGCCATCATCATCGCCGCCCTCCTCCCCGTCTTCACGCTGGAGCGCGTGGAGGGACGCATCTTCCGACCGCTGTCACTGACGTACGGCTTCGCCCTCATCGGCGCGCTCGTGTTCGCCCTCACCGTGGTCCCCGCGCTCTGCGCCCTGTTGCTGCGGCCCCAGGACGCCGAGGTGAAGGAGCCGAAGCTGCTCGTCACGATGCGCGAGGCGTATGCCCGAGCCGTCCAGGGCCTGCTCGGCCGACGACGCCTGGTCTTCGCCTGCCTGGGCGCGCTGGTGCTGGGCACGGCAGTGGCCTCCACCCAGGTGGGCAGCGAGTTCCTGCCTGAGCTGGACGAAGGGGACATCCTCATCTTCGTGGAGATGCCACCCAGCATCTCGCTGGAGAAAGGCGCGGACATCCTCCTGGAGGTGCGCAAGCGCGCGCTCGCGTTCCCCGAGGTGCTGGAGACCCTCAGCGAGCAGGGCCGCCCCGAGGACGGCACGGACAACGAAGGCGTCAACATGAGCGAGACGTTCGTCCGGCTCAGGCCCACCGAGACGTGGCGCCCGGGCTGGGACAAGGAGCGGCTGGTGCGGGAGATGCGCGCCTCCCTGTCCGAGATTCCCGGCGTGGGCTTCAACTTCTCGCAGCCCATCAAGGACAACGTCGAGGAGGCCGTCAGCGGCGTGCGCGGCAAGGTGGTGCTGAAGGTGTTCGGCACGGACCTGGAGGTGATGCGCGGCACGCTGGAGGCGGCGATTGCCTCGCTCCAGGAGGTCGAGGGCGTGGTGGACCTGGGCCTCTACCGTGACTCGGACGTGCCGCAGCTCCAGGTGGTGCTGGACCGGCCGGCACTGGCCCGGGCGGGCATCGACGTCACGACAGCGCAGGACGTGGTGGAGACGGCGCTCAGCGGCCGGGTGGTGACGGAGCTGTGGGAGCAGGAGCGCCCCGTTCCCGTGCGCGTGAA
The DNA here is from genome assembly GCF_013372595.1 of Myxococcus sp. AM011. Classification (NCBI taxonomy): domain Bacteria; kingdom Pseudomonadati; phylum Myxococcota; class Myxococcia; order Myxococcales; family Myxococcaceae; genus Myxococcus; species Myxococcus sp. AM011. The sequence goes on along the minus strand of NZ_JABXEM010000087.1, from coordinate 22,904 downwards.
GTTCGCGCCGTCGGAGGGCGAGAACGAGGAGCGCATCGGCAACATCCTCGTGCCCACCGTCAGCGGTGGACATGTGCCCCTGCGGGAGGTGTCTCACATCGAGAAGGCCATCGGCCGCGCCAACATCAACCGCGAGGGCAACAGCCGCATGCTCGCGCTGAAATTCAACGTCGAAGGAAGGGACTTGGGCTCCACCATCCAGGAGGCGATGGAGAGCGTCGGCCGCGACGTGACGGTCCCCGATGGGAACTTCCTGGTGTGGGGCGGCGAGTTCGAGAACCAGCAACGGGCGCTCGGGCGACTGGCCGTCATCGTGCCCATCTCCTTCGTCGTCGTCTTCGCCCTGCTCTATGCCGCGCTGGGCTCGCTGCGCAGCGCCACCGCCGTCCTGGGCGTGGCTCCGTTCGCCATGTGCGGAGGCGTCTTCGCGCTGGCCCTCAGTGGCATCCCCCTGTCGGTCAGCGCGGCGGTGGGCTTCATCACCTTGCTGGGTCAGGTGTGTCTGGCCTCCCTGCTGGTGGTGAGCGCCGTGGATGAACGCAGACGCGCCGGAGAAGCACTGGCCTCCGCCCTGCCCTCGGGTGCGGCGAGCCGGTTCCGCGCGGTGCTCATGACGGCGATGCTCGCCATGCTGGGCCTGATGCCCGCCGCGCTCTCCCAGGGCGTGGGCAGCGAGACGCAGCGCCCGTTCGCCGTCGTCATCATCGGTGGATTGGTGACCACGGTGCTGGTGACGCTGTTCGCGCTGCCAGCCTTGTACAGCGTCCTCGCGAGCAAGACGTCTGGCACGACAGCGGAGCCAGAGGAAGACCTGGTCCATCTGCCCGACAACCCGCACGAAGACAGGAAGGAGCACCCGGTGGAGGTGGCGGCGGCATGAAGCACTTCATTGCATTCGGTGTCTTGTGGATGGTCCTCAATACCGGCGGCGCGCGGGCCCAGGACCCGCGCCTTCCGGAGTCCGTCACCCTCGAGGAAGCCCTGAGCTTGCTGGCCGAGCACAGTCCGTGGACAGCCGCGGAGCGGGCGCGTGTAGACGTGGCCGCGGCGGAGCGAGTCACGGCGGGCATGCTGCCCAATCCGTCGCTCAGCTACGGCGGACAGCGTCTGGCCTCGGGCGCCAATACCGGCGCGGTGTCCCAGCACCAGCTCACCTTGGAGCAACCGCTGCTCCTCTTCGGACAGCGAGGCGTTCGCCGCGAGGTGGCGGACCTGGGCGTGAAGGCCGAACAGGCGCGAGTGGCCTCATCCCTCGCGGAGCGGACGCTGGCGGTGCGCGAGGCCTTCGCGGCGCTGCTGGCGCGACAGGAGTCGCTGCGCATCCTGGAGGAGAACCAGACGGACCTGGGCGGCGTGGAGCAGGTCGTCCGGGGACGGGCCTCCGCCGGTGAGACCAGTCGCTACGACGTGGAGCGCATCGGCGTCGAGAGTCGCTCACTGGAAGTCGAGGTGCGGAACGCGCGGGCGGATGTCGAGGATGCTGCCGGACAGCTCGCGAGCCTGCTCGGCTTTCCCCAGTGGAGTCCTCGTGCACGGGGGACCGTGGGGAACACCCACGCGATGCCTGACCTGGAGCGCCTGTGGGAACAGGCTCGGGAGCACCGACCGTCGCTCGTCGCGGTTCGCGAGCGACAGGCCATGGCTCGGGGCAGCCTCTCCCTGGCGCGCCGTGAGCGGCTTCCCGTGCCCTCCCTGGCCGCGGGCACCTTGCTGACTCGTCGGGAGAACAGTGTGTCGGTGTACCTGGGCCTGTCATTGCCGGTGCCGCTGTTCGACCGCAACCAGGGCGCGATTGCCCGGGCTTCGGCTGAAGTGGACGCGGAGTCACGTGCACTGGACGCGGAGGTCGCCGAGGCGCGAGCGGAGCTGGCCCGCGCCCATGCGGTCCTTTCGGGCCGGAGCCAGGCCCTCGCCACGCTGGAGCACGAGGTGGTGGAGCGGCTCCCCATTCTCAGGAAGATGGCGGAGGACGCATATCGCGAAGGACGCGGGAGCATCCTGGAGCTGCTCGACGCGCTCCGCTCCTTGAAGGACCTGCGGCTGCTGCACCTGCGTCAGCAGGAGGCCGTTCAGCAGGCGGAAGCGGCGGTGTTGTTCGCCTCGGGACTGGAGACCCTCTCACCCTCCCGCTGAAAGGCCCGCAGTGCTCCGCGAGGTGCGGGCTGAGACCTCGCGGGGCACTCCCACTTGAAGGACAATCCCAGACACACAAAGCCTGTCACCGAGCACACAGACAGTCACCCTCGCGCACGCCACGTTTCCCATGCATTGACCATTTCCCTGGGTATTCATGTGCCCCGGCCTTCAAAGCCGTACACAAGGGGGAATGCCTCATGCAAGTCGTTGGCGCCACGGGGCGGGCTCAGCCCGCGCACCCCGTTCATCATCTGCGCGATGAGACTTTCACGAGGCTGCGCGCCTACCTCTCCCCGGAGAACCTGGAGGGCGCCATCCGGTGTGTGACGAAGCTGTACGCGGCACTGCCAGACAAGCACGTCCTCGCCAGCAATACGCTCCTGGTGGCCTACGGTGGAGGCAAGGACAGCTCCTATACGCTGGCCTTCGTCCGCGCCATCCAGCTCATCCTCTTTCGCATCCACGGCAGCACCTTCCGGATGCGGGTGGTGACCAATCGGCATGCGGGCATGCCCCAGGCGGTGATGGAGAACATCCAACGCTGCTACCAGGCGCTCAATCTCTTCGAGGACCCCGACTGCGAGTTGCTGCTCGTCGATGGCGGCACCGTGCGCGCCTTCGACGTGGAGCTCCCTCCGCCGGAGTCCCTGGTCCGCCGCAACCGCGTGGACATCCTGATGACCGGCCACCGGACCCAGGCCGACGCGCGCCCCACCTTCTGCAATGCCTGCAACCTCAGCATGGTGAATGCCTTCGGGCTGGCGGCGGCCCACGGAGGGGGCGTCAACGTCATCGTCACGGGGGACTCGCGCCGCGAGCAGCGCACATACCTGGTCTGGGTCCATCGACTCGGTCAGCAGTTCGGGCTGGAGGGCCCCGAGGGCACGGCTCACAAGGGGTTCAAGGGCTTCCTGGGGACCATGGACGAGCTCGCCCGAGCGTACTTCCGGGACATCCACGGCGGCGATGCGACGGAGGCCATCCAGGAGCGGCGCATCGAAACGGGCGTGAGCGACAGCTTGCGCTTCTTCTCCATCTACGACGACACCGACTACGCGTCCGGGGACCACTGGGAGCTGCTCACCGGTTACCTCGGCTTCGAGTTCGATGACCTGGCGTTCAGCTTCACGGAGTCCGACTGCGCCAATCCCGCGCTGATGGCGCACCTGCGCGGACTCAAGTGCGAGCGCCTCTTCGGACGTGCCTACCGCGAGGGCATCGACGAGTACGCGCGGTTCGCCCTCTCATTGATGCACCAGAAGCAATTCCCACCGTCGCTCGTGGACAAGATGCGCGCCCGCTATTCGGATGAAGCGGCCGTCACCCGCATGCGCGAGGCCATGGACACCTTCGCCGCGCGGACCTACGGCCTGAGCGAAGCGCAGCTGGTCTGCATGGTCTACTCCCCCTTCACGGACGCCGGACGCAACCTGGAGCGCTATCTCCACGCGGAGCATCCGGCGCTGTCAGCGCGAATCACTGACATCCACGCCCTCCTGCGGGCGACCCATGCACCTGCCCTCTCCGACGAGAGCAAGGCTCTACAGAACACGCTCGAACAGGTGAGCGGCCTGGACATCGTCCAACTGAGGACGCTCTACCTGCGTCCGCTCGGAACCGGGGTGCCCCCGAGCGGAAAGAAGAATCTGCTGGGGGCAATCCTCGAGAGAGACCCGCACAAGGGCGTCATCGAAACGCGCCATTCCCCCCACGGGCCAGTGGTGCTGGAAACCCTCTCGGGCCGCTGAGGCACTGCGCATGCCCATTCAGACGACGAACTCCTCGGGCGCCTTCGTCCAGCTCGGGGCCACCCGGGATGGCCTGGACCCCTATCTCGATGCCGCTCGCAGGCGCGGCTTGCAGACCCTCCTCGTGGAGACGCCCGCCTATCTGAGCTGGCGTCAGCAACTGGGGCGCCGTCCCTTCGACCTGGAGGTGCCAGTGGAGCACCCCGCCCAGCCCGAAGAGGTCCAGCACGCCCTGGAGTCGCTGGGCGTGAAGGTGACGCTGCTGCTCGCGGGCTTCGAGCGGTATGTGGACTGCTCATTCGCGCTCGCGCCCATCCTGGAGGACAGCCCTCGCCAGCGCTGGCCCTATGGCGCGTTCAGTCCCCTGGACAAGTGGGGACAGCGCGAGGCCCTGGCCCATGCGTGCCCCGACGTACTCCAGCCGCGCCACGTCAGCTTCGAGCTGGGCTCACCCGCGGCCGCGGAGACGCTCACGCGCGTGGGCTTTCCCCTGGTGGCGAAGCCCTCCAACGGAGGCGGGGGCCTGGGCGTCTTCCTCGTCGAGAACGCGGAGCAACGAGACAGGGCGCTGCGCGCGCTGAGCACCCTGTCCAACTACGACGGCGCGCGCTTCGAGCGGGTGCTCCTCGAGGAGTTCATCGAGGGACGCGAGCACTCCATCCAGGGGCTGGCCCATGACGGCCGGGCGCTCATCCTCACCACGTGCGAGAAGCTCATCACCCGAGAGGCCGCTCCGGGCACGCCGGAGCTGCGCGGCTTTCGTGAGGCCGGACACATCGCCACCCATGGAGACCGGGCGGCACCTGCCCTGCGCGCGCTCACCCAGGCCTGTCTGGATGCCACCGGCTACCGGGAGGGCCCCTTCCACGTGGACGTCCTCCAGAATCCTCGCGGCGCCTTCTTCGTGGAGATGGGCTTCCGCCTCTCGGGAGGAGGACTCGTCGGACTGGTGGAGCGGGCCACGGGCATCAAGTGGGCGGAGCTCGTCTTCGAGACGCACCTGGGCGAGCGCACTCCCACGCTCCCACCGCCGCGTGAAGGCCCCGGAGCCTGCGTGGGACAGGTGACGTGTGCTTCCGAGGACGAGCTGCGCGAAGGCGAGGCCCTGCGCGAGAAGGGCGTGACGGTGGAGGTGCTGCGCCTCGCGGCGGGTGGGCCCGCGGCCGAGGCCAGCGCGAGCCCCCGAGCCCAGACGCTCGCCTCCGACACGCTGCGCCACACGGGCTTCAGGGGGCGCATCGTGGTGAGCGGGACCACTCTCGACGAGGTCCGCCACCACTTGCAGGGCTGCATCGCGGCCCGACTGGGGGGATGAGCATGTGCCGACTCATCCTCGCCTCGGGCCGCTTCGACACGCGGGCCATCATCAACGCGGCCGTCGCCATGGGAGAAGGGCGCACGGCGGACCATGAGAGTCCGTTCCGCTGTCACCCCAACGGCTGGGGCGCGGTGTGGCGTCAGGCGGGAGCGCCCCATGGCCTGGCACTTCACCGGGACCCGAGCACCCTGTCTTCCGAACGGGCGCGGGCCTGCGGAGCCTGGGACACCGAAACGGATTTCCTTGCGGTGCACGTGCGGCACGCCACCGTCCCACGCAACGCGGGCCTGGAGTTCACCCATCCCCTGGAGCGCCATGGCCAGGCCGGGCCCTGGTACTTCATGCACAACGGCTACCTGCCCACCGTGCACACGCTGCTGGGGCTCACGGAGTCACGCTTCGACTCGGCGGAGTACTTCGACTACGTCGTGGACGCGCGGAGGGACACGCTGGACCCCGGCGCCACGCTGGCGAAGCTGCGGGCCATTCCGCCGGGCGGCTCGTCGGGCAATGCCATCGCGGTGTCTCCCCGTCGGGCGTACCTCCTCCACTACACGCCCGCGACGACGCCCTACCCTCGCTACTTCAACATGCGGCGGCTGATGGGGCCGGGCTTCTGCGTTTTCGCCTCGGAAATCATCCCGTCACTCGCCCCGGCGGAGCGGTGGGAGACATTGCCTCCCGAGCAGGTCATCGAGGTTCCCCTTTCTTGAAGGTGGGTGGAAACATGACGACAGGACCGACTGGCGACTGGGGCAGCGTGGTTCACCACGTGGGGCAAGGGCAGACGCTCGGGCCCGAGGTGCTCGGCCAGCTCGTACGAGGAGACGTCAGCGTCGTCGTCTTGAGGGACTTGCTCCCCCGGGAGACGTTCGACAGTCATTGCCAGCGCATCAAGGGCCAGTTCGCGCGCGCCACCACCACCCGCTATGTCAATGGCGCGCTCACCACCATTGGCCCCTATCTGGCCCGCTTCCTTCCCGACCCGGAGCCGTACTTCCGGGAGGCGGAGCAGACCCACGACCTCTTCCGGGAGCTGGGGTTCGACCTGTCCACCCGCGTGAGAGGGCGGCTGAAGGAGACGCTCGGCTTGCGCGCCTTCGAGCCCGCCCGCGAGCCGGATGGGCGCCCCTATGCCGAGTGCATCGTGCGCATCCATGCCGACGGCGTGCGCAACCCCTTGCACAACGACAACATCATGCGGGACGCGGCCTCCCTGGGAATGAAGGTCTCCCAGCTCAGACACCAGCTCAGCTGCGTGGTGTGCCTCCAGGAGTGTGACGCGGGAGGAGAGCTGTACCACTACCGGAAGAAGTGGAACCCGGAAGACGAGGCCTTCAAAATCAAGGGCGGGCTGGGATACGACGAAGGGGTCGTCCAAGGCCATGCGTGCAATGTCTTCAAGCCCAGGACGGGGGACGTGTACCTGCTCAACCCCACGTACTACCATGCGATTGAACGGGTGGGCGGAGCGGACCGGCTGACGCTGGCCTTCTTCATCGGCCTCCCCAACGAGACCCTGGACGAGGCAGTGGTCTGGAGCTGAGTGCCCATGGCCTTCCGAGACATCGCCCTCGCCGTGCTGGTCGCCGCGCTGTGGGGCTTCAACTTCGTGGTCATCAAGGAGGGCCTGGACACCTTCCCGCCACTCTTCTTCTCCGCCCTGCGCTTCCTCTCGGCGGCCTTCCCGGCGGTGCTCTTCCTGCGTCGGGGGACGATTGCGTGGAGCACCCTCCTGAAGGTGGGCATCGTGCTGGGCGTGGTGAAGTACTCGCTGCTCTACCTGGGCGTGAAGCTGGGGATGCCGGCGGGACTGTCTTCCCTGGCGATTCAATCGCAGGTCATCTTCACGGCGGTCCTGTCCGCGTATGTGTTGAAGGACGCGCCCTCCGCGTGGCAACGGGTGGGGATGGGCGTGGCGCTGTCGGGCATCCTGCTGCTGGCGAGCACGCGTCAGGGCAGTGTGAGCAGGGAGGGCTTCGCGCTCGTCATCGGCGCGGCGATGGCCTGGTCGGTGGCGAACATCCTCATCAAGAAGGCGGCGGTGGACACCTTCCGGCTGATGGTGTGGATGAGCGTGGTGCCGCCGCTGCCACTGCTCGTGCTGTCGTTTCTCTTCGAGCAGGGCCAGTGGGAGGCGCTGCCTCGGTTGGGGACGTTCAAGGGGCTGGGGGCGGTGCTGTACACGGGGCTGTTGGCCACCATCGTCGCGTTCGGCATCTGGGGACATCTGTTCCGCAAGTACTCCCCCAACGTGGTGGCGCCCTTCGCGCTGCTCGTGCCTGTGTTTGGCATGGCGTCCTCCATGCTCGTGCTGGGTGAGCGACTGAGTGGGATGCACGTGGCCGCCGCGCTGCTGGTGCTCGCGGGATTGGTGCTCGTCGTGCTGGGAAAACGCCTGCCCGGACTGGGGCGGGCGCCCGCGGTTCCTCACCCCCTGACGAAAGGCTGACCCCATGACGACGGACCTGCATGACAAGCTCATCGCGCTGTTCCAGGAGCACGGGGCGAGCTTCCGCGTGGTCGAGCATGAGCCCGAGGGGCGCACGGAGCTCATCAGCCAGATTCGAGGCAACGTGCTCGCGCAGGCGGCGAAGGCGATGGTGCTGATGGTGAAGCAGGGCAAGAAGGAGCGGCGCTACTTCCTGGCCGTGGTGCCTGGAGATTGCAGGGTGGACCTTGAAGCGGTGAAGGCGCTCGGCGGGGGGACGCACGCGATGTTCGCGCCCCCACCGGTGGCCCAGGAGCTCACCGGCTGCGAGATGGGCGCCGTCCCACCGGTGTCCTTTCACCCGGACCTCAAGCTCGTGGTGGACCCGGGCCTGCTGGCGCACGAAGAGATTGTCTTCAACTCGGGCCGGCTGGACCGCTCCATCTTCGTCCAGCGAGAGGGGTTCCTGAAGGTCGCCAATCCCGAGGTGGCGGCCATCGCGCTGCGCGCCTGACTTGTGCCCGGCCCGCGTGCACCACCGGACATGAAGAAAGGCCCTGAGCTCACGAGAGAGCCCGGGGCCTCCGAGACTTCGACGCCGTCAACCGCGACTACGGATGCGAGTTGCTGCTCCAGCAGGTCGCGTGGGCATTGAGGCCACAGAAGTTGTTCGCGTAGGCATTGCACTGCCCGTACGCGACGCTCTGCGTGGCCCACATCCACTCACTGGAGCTGCGGCAGCGCCACGAACATGTGCGCGCGCCGTTCTCCCAGCCGGCACAGTTCGCGGTCCAGGACGCGCTGACCTCTCCCGGAACGCGGTCTCTCGACAGCACGGCGGACGAGGGGTCCGGTAGAGCGGCTTCCTCGGCCGTCTCCTCGGGAGCTCCGCCGCACGCGGAGAGGCACACCATGGACACCAGCGCCATCATCAAGGGATTCGTCAGCTTCTTCATGGGAGGGATTCCTGGGACGAAGAGTGGTGGGCCTGACTCAGGGGATGCTCCAGCAGACGCTGTACGGCTCCCTGCCGCAGTCGCGGCGCGCTACGTTCTCGCACTGCCCCCACGCGACGTCGTTGTAGCCATACCAGTGACGCCAGTCGTTGGCCGTGCACTTGAACGTGCAGTGCCGCGCGCCCTGGTCATATCCCTCGCAAACACCCTGCTCCGCCTCGCCGATGGGGCTCTCGGTGTCAGCCACCTCCTCCGGCGCGCCGCCGCACGCCGTCAACAGGCTTCCAAACGCCAGCCCGATAATCAGGGTCTTCATCTTCACGGGTGATTGTCCTTGGGGTGTGTGCCGGCGAGATGACCGACCCCGGAAACATAACCGGATTAAGCCGTCTTAATCAAACTACACGACTTAACAGATTTACCAGCCTGGATGGAATTCAGCCAGACAAGCCCACGCACGCTCGACCCGAAGAATGAAACAGTGACCACGCTCCCTCCTGGGGTCCAAGAACCCCAGGGCCAATCACCTGGTTGGGGGCTGTTTCGCCAGGACCCCATGCGTGGCGTGACTCGTGGCGACGTGCTCCGTGCACTGGTAGCCGAGGCTCACCATGTCGATGCCCGCGAGGAGGTGCTCGCCACGACCGAGGAGCACGGGGGAGATGGCGAGGTGGAGCTCGTCGATCAACCCCTCGGTGAGGTACTCGCGGATGGTGGCGACGCCACCACCGAGTCGGACATCCTTGCCCAGGGCCGCCTCCTTCGCGCGCTTCAGCGCGGCAAGGATTCCATCGGTCACGAAGTGGAACGTCGTTCCTCCCTCCATCGTGAGCGGCTCGCGCGCATGGTGCGTGAGCACGAAGACGGGCACATGGTAGGGCGGGTTGGGTCCCCACCAGCCCTTCCAACCGTCATCGACCCAGGGGCCACGCATCGGCCCGAACATGTTGCGGCCGAGAATCCAGGCGCCGACGTTCTCGAAGCCGCGCGCGGCGAAGTCGTCATCCGGGCCAGCCCGCCCCACTTCGTCGCCGATCAGCGCCCCGGCGAAGTCGCCGTGGAGCTTCTGGAACGTCCGCGTGCCGAAGACCCACGTGTGCAGCGCGGTACCGCCGACTCCCAGCGGATTGTCCAGGTCCTGGCAGGGACCCGCGCCGTAACCATCGATTGAGATTGAGAATGCGTTGACCCGAAGCCTCGACATCCCGTTACTCCTTTCGGCACAGGCCTCGCCTGCGCCCTTTGTGCTCGGCCGCCTTCCAACGTGGCGACGAACGAGCCTGGGACAGATCGACACGCCCACCGTTGTTCTGGCCGACCCGGACTCGCCGGACAGGAACCGCGCTTCTACTCAAACGGACCTTGGGTGGGTCATTCAAGTGCTCGTCGGTGTGCCCTCTTCGGCGGCGGGCCTGTCGAGCGCGGCGATGAGCTTCTTCGCGATGCGGTCGAAGTCGAGGAGGTCGCGCGTGTCGAGCGGCGCGGACACCCGCTGCAGGGTCTGTTCAATCTCACCGTCGCGTATGCGCTGCTCGGGCGCGTCGGGAACTTCGACCACCGCAAGTGGCCGCATCTGCTGCCGGCCGCTTGCGGTTTCGTGGCGGCGTCCTTCCTGCTCGCCCGATACTTCGGCCGCTTTCACGGAGGGCTGATGTAGGGGACGTTTGCGTGGAGACGGCGGCCATCGAAGCCGCCGCCCCCTGGGGCGTATCAGGTCGTGTGGAAGGCCTTGGCGAAGAAGTTCTCCATGCGCGACTTCTCCGGCTGGATGGTGCTCGCCGGCGACGCCACGCTCGTGGCACCAGCGAGGCTGGGACGCAGGCCCGACGCGATTCCCGGCTTGATGTGGTGACGCAGGTCCACCGCCACGTCCGACTTCAGGTGGGTGCCCACGCCCGCCGCGGCATTCACGTCCGCGGCCGTCTTGAAGAAGCCATTCTCCAGCCCCACCTTGCCGCCCGCCTGCGCCGCCGCTCCCGCCACCACGCCTCCCGTGACGGAGCCGTGCACACGGCCCAGGTGCCCGCCCGCCGTGCCGTACGCTCCCGCCGTCGCCGACGCGCCCACCTGCCCCGAGAGCATCGCCGTCGCCGTCTTCGGGTCCAGGCTCGCCACTCCCTCAGCGTACGCATTGGCGGAGGCCCTTCCCTCGCCCTTCACGTAACCGCCCACGTGCCGGTTGAAGTCGTGGCTCGCGCTCGCCCCCACGCCCACGCCCGTCTCCGCCTTCGCCGTCAGCGCTCCGGTATACGCGTGAGAGTTCCTGTCCAGCGAATACCCCGCCTGTGCCTGGCCCTTGAAGCTGGTGGCGTCCGCGGTGAGCTGGCCGCTCGTCGTGCCGAACCGGCCCTCGTGCGTCTTCTGCAACTCGTACGCGGCGCTCGGCCCGTTCACCTCGGCCTGCGCCGAGTTGTAGCGCACGCCATTGCCGCTGTAGCTCGTCGTGGACGCCTGCATCGAACCCACGTTGCCGCTCAGCTTGCCGCCGCCGTAGGTGTCCCGCTCGAAGGGCCGGCCCGGCCTGTCCACGAGCATGTTCTGCTTCGCCCCCGCGGGCGCCGTCAGCTTGTTGTCTCCTCCGCTCACCATGATGTCCGAGGCCTGGCCCGTCGTCTTCTCCCAGGGGCTGTAGGACGGGCCTCCCTCGGGCATGCCCGGGTGCTTCACCGGCTTGGACTCCGGCGCCGTCGGCGTGCTCCCGACGGGCTTCGTCTGCGAGGGCTTCAGCGTCTGCGAAGACGGCGACGAGGCGGGCAGCGTGTTGGCTCGCGCGGGCGGCTTCGGCTTGGACGCCGTGGAGGAGGAGAAGGTCGAGGAACGGGAGGGGGACGAACCGAGGCGGCGGCTACGCATGGGAGGCTCCTCAAGCAGTGCGGCGGGTGGGGTCGGTCAGTGCGGCGATGTCCTGTCTGATTGCACCCGACATGCCACGCTCAAGTGGCCCGATGTGGCCAAGCCGCCTCCCTGATTTCAATGGGTTGGAGGCAGGGACTCGCAAGGCCAGGAGCGAGTCCTGATGTCTGCGGTCATCAGGGCCCTGACAGCAGTCATCCCCCCACGAGCGGAGCGGCGATGAGCCGTGGACCGTCCGCCTGGGAACGCTGCGGCCCACGGCCCCGTGGTCGCGGTTCACCGCCGTGAGTTCACCAGGACAAGCTGGCTCACATTCGCCATGCCTCCGTCCCATCCTCCCGACTTCCAGCAGCTCTTCGAGCAGCTCCCGGGCGCATACCTCGCCATCCTGCCGGACGCGGACTTCACCCTCGTGGCGGTGAGCGACGCCTACCTGCGCGCCACCAGGACGACGCGCGAGGGCCTCCTCGGCCACCGCCTGGATGACGCACATGCCGCCGGTGTCCGCGACCTGCGCGCCTCGCTGGAGCGGGCCCTGACCACGCGCGCGCCGGACACCATGGCCGTGCAGAAGCACGACCTCCAGCGACCCGAGGCCGAAGGCGGCGGCTTCGAGGAGCGCTACTGGCGTCCCCTCAACACCCCCGTCCTCTCCCCCGAGGGCGAGGTGCGCTACGTCCTCCACCGGTTGGAGGACGTGACCGACTTCGTGCGCCTGTCTCGCGAGCACACGGCGGCCCTCCTGGGGCGCACCGCAGAAATGGAAGGGGAATCGCCGCGTCGGGCCCAGGAGCTCCAGGCCGCCAACCAGGAGCTGCGCGAGGCGGTGCGTGCGCGAAACGAGTCCCTGACACTGGCCACCCAGGCACGCACGGAGGCCGAGCGCCAGCGGGAATGGCTCCAGACGGTCTTCATGCAGGCGCCCACGGGCATCGCCATCTTCCGCGGCCCCCGCTACGTCATCGAGTTGGCCAATCCCCACATGTGCCGCATCTGGGGCCGAAGTCCCGAGCAGGTGCTGGGCAAGCCTCTCTTCGAGGCGCTCTCCGAGGTCGTGGGCCAGGGCTTCGAGACGCTCCTGGATGGAGCGCTCGCCACGGGGAGTCCCTACGTCGGCCGGGAGGTCCCGGCCCGGCTGATGCGCCAGGGAGGCGGAGCCCTCGAGGAGGTGTACTTCGACTTCGTCTACGAGCCCGTCCGCGACGCCCAGGGTCCGGTGGAGGCCGTCATCGTCGTCGCCTCGGACGTGACGGAGCGGGTGCACTCGCGCCGGCGGAGGGAGGCCCTCGCCACCGAGACGCTGCGCGCCACCCAGGAGCGGCTGTTCTCCGAGCGCACGCGCACCGCGGAGGAGATGACCCGTGACGCGGCCATCCTTCAGGCCATCCTCCAGGCCATCCCGGATGCCCTGTACGTGGGCGATGCCACCGGCATCAAGCTGGCCAACGGCCCCGCGTTGGAGATGCTCGGCTTCCAGTCCCTGGAGGAGTTGAACCAGAACGTCGCCAGCCTGGGAGAGCGGCTGCGGAACCACTCCGCCGAGGACGGCCACCGGCTCACGCCCGAGGAGGAGCCCTTCATGCGAGCCTTCCGGGGGAAGGCCACCACCCAGGAGGTCCGTGCACGCCACCTGCTGACGGGCCAGGACGTGGTGGTGCGCTGCGCCGCCGCCCCGGTGTGCATCGGGGACGACATCATCGGGGCGGTCGCCGTCAACACCGACATCACCGAGCGCAAGCGCATCGAGGAGGAGCTGCGGCAGACGGCCGAGTTCCGCGAGCGATTCCTCGGCATCGTCTCCCATGATTTGCGCAGTCCGCTCGGCGCCATCCTCTTGTCCGTCAACGCGCTGATGCGTTCGGAGGAAATCATCCCGAAGCACCTGACAGCCGTGCGCCGCATCGCGCTCAGCGCGGAGCGCATGGGGCGGATGATCTCCGACCTGCTCGACTTCACGCGCGGGCGGCTGGGAGGAGGCATCCCCATCAGCCCCCGCCCCGCCAATCTGCGCGCCCTCTGTCAACAAGTCAGGGAGGAGCTGGAGATCGGCCATCCGCAGCGGGCGCTCCGGATGAGCGTCCACGAGGGCCACTTCCAGGGCGAGTGGGACGCCGACCGGCTCACGCAGCTCCTCGGCAACCTGGGCAAGAACGCGTTGGACTACAGCCCCGTGGACACTCCCGTGGACTTCGTGCTGCGCGACGAGGGAGAGCAGGTGTGCGTGGAGATTCACAACGAAGGCCCGGCGATTCCCTCGGACCTGCTCCCGCACCTCTTCGAGCCCTTCAGGAGGGCGACGGACAAGGGGCATCCGACGTCCGGCCTTGGGCTGGGGCTCTTCATCGCCCAGGAGATCGCTCGCGCGCACGGGGGGCACATCGAGGCCCGCTCCAGCCAGGAGGAAGGAACCACGTTCACCGTGTGGCTGCCGCGCTCCGTTCCCGTTTCGAGAAGCTGAGGCAGGCCGTTACACCACGGACTGGCGCCAGGAGCGAGACACATGCTCCTGTCCGTCCTGGGCGAAGCGCCGCACGGTGAGGCTCGGGCATTCCCTGGCCAGAGAGTTCCCCTGACCCTGTTTCAGACCATGTCCGAGGAGGATGCCGAAGCTCTCGTGGAGCGCCCGGCGGGCGTTGCCCTGCCCAAGGCGCTGGAGGGCTACACGCACAGCCTCATCGCTGAACTGGCGCCCCCCCTCCCTATGGTGCGGGAAGCGCCGGCCTGATGCGGCCATCAGCCCGCACGAGCCACCTCCAGGGTGCGACCGCCTGAGCAGCACGGCCGCACCCTTCGAGCCTCGTGAGCGACGGTCAGGTGCAGATGGCCAGACAGTCCACCAAGGTGTCGGAACACACAGCTTCCTTCGCCGGGTCGCCATTGGCGGCAGTGTGGCACCGGTTGTACGCGAGGGTGCAGGTAGAGCAGTGGACGACCTGTGCGCTCTTGTCACCCGAGTCTTCCGTCCGGAGGTCCGCCTCCGTCGCGTCGGCCTCCACCCCTCCGCAGCCAGTCATCAACGCCCCCACCGCCACCAGCACCGCAATGAATCCTCGCATTTGTCTTCTCCCTGGATGTGCCACACGTTGAACGTCATCCACTCAAGGCGGCCGACCCCCACGCAATTGACGGTGACGGCGCCTCGAACCGAATACGCACCGACCCATGCAGGCTGGTCGCGAATCGCGGCATTCTCAGACATGGACGACCAACGGCTACATCCAGCGACATCTGCATGACCTCCCCCAACACCAACACGTCGCCGCGAGGGATTCGCGCGGCGATGGCGTCCTCCCGTGCTCCCTCAAGGAGATGAGGAGGAGGCGAGCGCGGGGCTTGAGGCAGCGGCCAGGAAGGAACGGATGAAAGAGAGGACACCGCGATTGGACTTACGCCGAGTTGCTCAGCAGGACGTTCGACTTCGACGTGTTCGTCTGCGTGAAGTGTGGAGGCAGGCTCAAGGGTCTTGGCTTACGTGAAGGGGCCCTCCCCCTCTACAGCACCTCCTTTCCTCTCATGCGCCGAGGCTTCGACGGGCACACGGGACTGGCCTCAGTGGCCCGGCGTCGGCATCCACGGCGATGCGCATCGCGACCGAGCGCCTCTCGACCTCGTCACAAATCCTGACCAGGGCCGGTGAGTGGCACGCCCGCCAGGCTGCCAACAGTTCGGCGAGCGTCTGCGCTTCGTCGTGCCGGGCAAAGGCGTCCGCGGCGCGCTCCAGGTGAGCGTACGCGATGTCATCCACGTCGCCATTCTACAGCAAGGCGGACACGCTCACCCATTCGACGTGGGAGAAGCCAGACGTGGCCCACCGCAGGTCATTGATGCTCGCGGCGTCGACCGCGGGATGACAGCGCACCCGCAGGCCCCGAGTCCCAAAACCCTCCGCCGCGGAAAGGAGCCTCGCGAACGACTCGACAGCCCGGGCGCTCACCAGCATCGCCTCGATGGGCACCTCGTCGCCCGGGCGAACCGTGAGCGTCCAGACGCCCGGAAGGGTGACATCGAAGCGCTCCAGCTTCGTCGCCAGCGTGGAGCTCGCGCACAGACTCACGTCCGACGCGTGCCCGGCGCGCACCTCCAGCCACGACAGGTTCGGCCACAGGGCCAGCCTGTCGAACACATCCCCCAGCGCGGGCGTGCCGACCGCTTCGATCGCGACAGACCCCCACAGCTCCAGCCGACTGACGGAAGGCGGCTGCCCCATCAACCGGGCCCAGTACAGCTCCACCCGTCGCATCCGCGTCACGCCCCGAAGATGCGGATGCGCGAGCCACTGCGCATGAACCACCGACCAGGCTACCGCCGCCCAGTCGATCTCCCGCACCGTGCTCCAGGCCGGTCCCGGCTCGGGGAGAATCAGGGAGGCCGCCTCCCTCGCCATCCGCACCGCCACGGGAAAGCCCCGCTCGAAGCGGGTCGCCCCACTATCGATGTGGTCACCTAGCGGCATCTCCCAGCTCCGGAGGTGCGTCGCGAGCAACGCGTCGATGCGCTTCTCGTCCGGAGTGGGAGAGCACTGGAGCGCGATGAACTCGCCCAGGGGGTCGCCCGTCTCCAGCAACTGGTCCGCCATCACCAGCCGCACGTCGTCGTCCTCGGGGTTGGCATAGACACGGGGCAACCACTGCTCCCGGATGCTGACGTTTCGCGACTCCTTATCCGCGCGAACACGCATGGCCTCCCACAGCGCCGCGAGCAGCTCCCGCGCCTTCGCGTCGAGTTCCCGCGGCACCCAGTCACGCCCCAGGCTGATGACGAAAGACAGCCGCGCGGCCGAGGCCCAAGACTCCGGCCTCATCCGCTCATACAGTCCATCGAGGGGCTCGACGTCGAAGGGCGGCCCCACGTGCCGGAGCGCCGCGCACAGCCTCGACACCCGCTGAGGCTCCTCCGCCGAGGGGAGGCTCGCGATGGCGAGCAACCCGGGGATGAACCGGGGGTCGGGCAGGCAGTCGAGCAGGGCATCGAGCTGCGCCTCCACCTCGCGCGGCTGCCCCTGCGCCCCCAGCCCGCGAGCCAGGTCCCGCGCCGCGTGACGAGCCTGCGCGTACTCCCCCTCCCGCCCCGCATGCGTCGAGTCGAGTCGCGCCTCGAACTGCTGGGCGAACAAGACCAGCTCGCTCGCGCGACACTCGCGCCACGCATCCATCACGGCGCCGAAGGCCTCTTCCTCCTCCTTCCGCTCGAAGGACTCCGCCGCGCGCTCCAAGTAGCTGTGCAGGGCCTCGTTCACGTCGCCAGCGTATACCGCCTGACGATTTCCAGCCTCCGCACAGGCAGCGACACGCCCGCCAACGCGAGCGCCCAATCCACCTCCGCCGAGCATCCGCGTCACGCCGCCCAGATGCGGATGGGTGAGCCACTCGAGGAATCCCGCGGCACCCTTCTGCCCCTCCCACTCAACAGCGCCCCCGTCCCTCTGATGCGCGCGCTGAAGTGACCGGTTGAGCGGCGTCGGCTGAACAAAACCGCTGAACGAAACGGACATTCATGACGATGTCCGAATCCGGCGAGTCCGCCTCCCGGCGCGGTGCTAGCCTGCACTCATGTCGACGCTTGCCAACGCCACTGCGATCCCTGACGCGCACACCTGTGAGCAGGCGCGACTCACCCGCGACCCACGTTTCGACGGGCTGTTTTTTACCGCGGTCACCAGCACCAAAATCTATTGCCGCCCCGTCTGTCCGGCGCCGACGGCCAAGCGCTTCACGTATTACGCCAGCGCAGCCGCCGCGGAAGCCGGCGGCTACCGGCCTTGCCTGCGATGTCGCCCGGAACTGTCACCCGGCGACGGCGCATGGCGTCGTGGTGATGCGCTGTTGGCGCGCGCTTTGAAACTGATCGAACAAGGCGTTCTCGACGAACAGCCACTGTCGGCGCTCGCCGAACGCGTCGACATCGGCGAACGCCAATTGCGTCGGCTGTTCGTCGAACGCCTCGGCGTGTCGCCAACGGGGGTGCATGGCACGCGGCGCTTGTTGTTCGCCAAACAGTTGCTGACGGAAACGGCGATGCCGATCACCGAAGTCGCGCTTGCGGCCGGTTTCGGCAGCCTGCGCCGCTTCAACGCCGCCTTCCTCCAAGCCTATCGGATGGCTCCGCGCGACCTGCGCAAGCAACGAGTCGAAGTTCCCGGCGAGACCTTGACGCTGCGCCTGGTTTATCGCCCACCCTACGACTTCGTCGCGATGCTCGATTTCCTGCGAGGGCGCGCGCTGCCCGGTGTCGAAGTGGTGGATGCCACGAGTTACTCGCGAGTGATCGGCTCGAGCGATGCGCCGGGCTGGCTGCGTGTTTCGCAATGGCCCGCATCGCATCGCCTGGCGGACGACCATGCCCTGCGGCTCGAACTGCACGGCGCGCGCCCTTCGCAGATGCTGGAGATCGTCCATCGGCTGCGACGCATGTTCGATCTCGACGCGGATCCGCGGACCATCATCGAAGCGCTCGGCGCCGATGCGCGGCTGCGTCCGTTGCTGAAGCAGCGCGCGGGATTGCGCGTTCCCAGCGGCTGGGACGGATTCGAGATCGCGGTGCGCGCGATCATCGGCCAACAGATCAGCGTCGCCGGCGCACGCACACTGGCGACGCGACTTTCGCATCACTTCGGTCAGCCACTGCCCACACCCCTCGCGCCTGGACTCGACCACATCTTCCCCACGCCGGATGCGCTGGCCGACGCCGACCTGGGTGCGATCGGCCTGACACGCGCGCGTGCGCAGACCGTACGGACCATGGCGCGCGCGCTTCTGGATGGCCACGTCGACTTCAAGCCGGAGCGCACGCTGGACGATTTCACGGCGCGATGGGTCGCGTTGCCCGGCATCGGCCCGTGGACCGCCCACTACATCGCGCTGCGCGCACTGGGCCATCCCGATGCATTCCCCGCCGACGACCTGGTGCTGCAGCGCGCGGTACCCAATGATGGTTCGCGCATGAGCGCGAAGGCGCTGACCGCGCGGGCGGAAGCCTGGCGTCCCTGGCGCGCCTATGCGGTGATTCATCTGTGGAAGGATTCGATGGGGGTGACCGCGTAATGCAAAGCAAACTGTTCTATCGCCACATCGAAAGCCCGGTCGGGGCGTTGCTGATTGCCGGCAATGACGCGGGCCTGCGGACTATCGAGTTCCATGCACCGCGCCACCCGATGCGTCGTGGCGAGGATTGGCATGAAGGCGACCACGCGGTACTGCGGGACACCCAGAAGCAACTGGACGAATACTTCGCGGGCAAACGCCGGGGCTTCGAACTGCCTCTGGCGCCACAGGGGACGCAGTTCCAGCGCCAGGTGTGGTCGGAACTCGCCAACATTCCATTTGGCGGCACGATCAGCTACGCCGAACTCGCGCTGCGCGTGGACAGACCCACGGCGACGCGCGCAGTGGGCGCGGCGAATGGGCGCAATCCGATTCCCATCGTGCTGCCTTGTCATCGCGTGATCGGCGCAAACGGCAGCCTCACCGGTTTCGGCGGCGGCTTGCCGACCAAGCAGTTCCTGCTGCGGTTGGAAGGAGCGATGCCGCGCCAGGTGGATCTGTTCGCGTGATAGGCAGAACAAATTCCTCGCTTTCCCGGGCCTCGTGCCCCCTGCCGCTGGAGCCGTCCCTTTGATGCGCGCCATCACCTTCTACGAGTACGGCTCACCCCAGGTCCTGAAGCACGAGGAGCGCCCCGTCCCCACACCGGGCGCAGGCCAGGTCCTCGTGCGCGTGCGGGCCTGCGCGCTCAACGCGGCCGACTGGCACCTCCTGCGCGCCGACCCCTTCCTCGCGAGGCTCGCGGTCGGACTCTTCAAGCCCAGGTACAACGTGCTCGGCTGCGACCTGGCCGGCGTGGTCGAGGCCGTAGGTTCTGGCGTCACGCGCTTCAAGGCCGGAGATGAAGTGATGGGCGAGCTGGGCAGCAGCAACTGGGGCGCCTTCGCGGAGTACGTCTGCGCGCCCGAGGGCGTCCTCGCCTCGAAGCCCGCGAGCCTCGGCTTCGAAGAGGCCGCCGCGGCGCCGCTGGCCGGCGTGACGGCGCTACAGGGCCTGCGTCGCGAGGGTCGCCTCCAGGCGGGCGAGTCCGTGCTGGTGAATGGCGCCTCGGGAGGCGTGGGGACCTTCGCCGTGCAGCTCGCCAAGGCGCTGGGCGCGAAGGTGACAGCGGTGTGCAGCGCCCGCAACCAGGACCTGGCCCGCTCGCTCGGAGCCGACGAGGTCATCGACTACGCGAAGGAGGACTTCACACGCAACGGCCAGCGCTACGACGTCATCCTCGCGGCCAACGGCTACCACTCGCTGAGCGCCTACGAGCGCGCGCTCGCGCCCGGCGGCCGCTACGTGATGACGGGCGGAGCGGGAAAGCAGATGGCGGCGGCGCTCCTGCTCGGGCCGCTGCGCTCGCTCGGTAGCGGCAAGCGCATGGGCGCCCTGACGATGAAGAGCAACCTGGAGGACCTGGAGTACCTGCGCGACCGCCTGGCCGACGGCTCCGTGCGCTCCGTCATCGACCGCACCTACCCGTTCGAGGAGCTGCCCCAGGCCCTCGCGTACCTCGAGGAGGGACACGCCCGCGGCAAGGTCGCCATCCACGTATCCTGAGGAGGTCCCTGCCTCCCATGACGGCGCCTCGTCTACGAGGAGCGCCGCGTCCTCTCCGTACGCCGAGGCGCCCGCTCAGGGCCGCGCCTCACCGGCCAGCGCCGCGCGGTGGATGGCCACCCAGAAGTCGGCGGCCCGCCGGGCCCCTTCGAGCAGCGGCTCCGGGTGCCCGGCCCCCAGCGCCGCGCAGAGCGCCTGGGCCCGCGCGCCGTGCTCCAGGTCCACGTCGAGGTGGACGAGGATGAAGCGCGCCTTCGTCCGCTCCAGCCCGAGCCGCCCCAGCCCCTGGCGGGCCTCGCCTCCCAGGTGCCCCGCCACGCCCTCCAGCACGCGCAGCGCGCCCAGGAAGGCGAGCTGCCGCTCCGGTCCGATTCCCTCCCAGAAGGCGTGGAAGTCGGCCACCTCGCGAGGCGTGTCGGACGAGGGCTCGCGCCCGAAGGCCGCGAGGTCCGCCTGGGCCAGCAGGTAGTGCGACTGCTCGTCCCCCGCCAGCTCCGCGAAGAAGGCCTTCAGCTCGGGGAGCGTGGCGCGCTCGGCCGCGAGCCGCAGCCGGTCTCCGCTGCGCCGCGTGTAGTGGTACATCATGTCGAGGAACGCCACGTAGCGCTCTGGCGTCACCGTCGGCAGCCAGCTCGCGACCTGCCGCGCCATCCCGACGGTGAGCGCCTCCAACTGCTCCTCAATCGACGACATCCTCAGTCCCTCCGTTCCGAAAGCAGCGCGCCCAACGTCCGCCGGGCATGCGCGAGGTGCGGCTCCGCCCGCTTGCGGGGCAGCTCGTCCAGGCGCACCACGCCCGCGTCGAGGAACCCCTCCCCACCGAGTCCCCGTCCACAGGCGGTGGGCACCGCGCGCAAATCCACCGGCTGGAGCACGCCCCGCGCGTCCCGGGCGAGCGCGAGCTTCAGCACGGCCCCCGTCTGGCACGCCAGCGTGGGCATGATGCTCAGGAAGTTGCCCAGCGAGTACGCGATGAGCCCCATCCGCGCGGGCCCGCCCCGGCGCACCTGCGTGGGGCAGGTGGCGTCCGCGCCGTCGATGGACACCCACTCCACCGACTGGAGGACATGCGGCGAGGAGCCCAGGACGAGGTCCGCCCCGCGCTCGATGAGCCGATGGGCGTGCTCGCGCTGGAGGGCCTCGGGCCAGTACTCGTACTCGAAGCCCCAGTGCGGCATCAGCACCACCAGGTCCGGCCCCACCGCGCGAGCGGCGTCGATGAGCGCGCCCAGCCGCGCCCAGTCCGGCGCGTGGAGGGGGCTGCCCAGCCGCGTCACCGGCACCCCGGCGGGCGGCGCCCCCACCAGGTGGTTGATGTCATACGTCACGGCGGCGATGCCCATCCGCACCCCGTCCACCTCCAGGGCGGCCACCGCGTCCTCCGGCCGGGGGCCTCCCACGCAGCGGTGTAGCGAGGAGGCCAGCACCGTCCCCCGGGTCCGCGTAAGCCCTTCGGCGCCCTGGTCGAGCGCGTGGTTGTTGCAGAGGGAGAAGACGCGGTGGCGCGCCGTGCCCTCCCAGGCCGCGAGGTAGTCCGGCGGGGCGTTGTAGTGGAGCGTCTCGTAGACGAGCCGGGGCACGGGCCGCGCCGGGTCCACCGGCGTCTCTAGATTCGCGAAGGCCACCGCGTCCCCCGCCATCACCTCCCGGACGCCGGGAGACAGGGCGCGGTGGAAGCCGCTGCGAATCCACATCATGTCGCCCACGGCGCTCAGCCGGAGCTCCGGCGCGCCCGCGTGCCGCCAGCTCCCCGAGGCGAGGTGCCGGCCGACTCGCGCGAAGTGCTCCCCGGTTTCGGCCGAGCGCGGCTCCGGCAGGTGCAGGAGGCTCTTGGTGAGGTAGCGCAGGTTGAGGTCCCACCGGGACAGCGGCCAGCGGCCGTCCTCGTAGCGGATGTCCGCGTACAGCCGGCGCAGGGCGTTCATGGGCGCTTTCGCTCCAGGGTGACGAGTCGCACGTCCTCCTCCACCACCATGGGGCCGGCCAGGAGGGCCCGCCACATGACGTGGAGGTAGCTGTCGAAGACGGGGGCCCCGCGCGCGAGCAGCTCGGGGCGCAGGCGCGCGTGCAGCCGCGCGAGGTTGTAGCCGGGCACCCGCGGGTAGAGGTGGTGGTCCAGGTGGTGGTTGAGGCCGTTCCACAGGAAGGTGACGAGCCGGGTGCCGCGCACCGTCGTCGCGGTGTGGAAGCGGTCGCCGCGCCAGACGTTGGCGTGGTGGTCGGAGATGGACTTGAGCCCGTTGAGGGGGCTGGCGAAGAGCACCGGCAGCAGCCAGCACTCCACCGCGCCCCCGAGGAGCCCGTGGCCCGCCAGGAGCCAGAAGAGCAGCGCGTAGAAGGCCCCGTAGCCCATCAGCACCAGCGCATGGCGGCGCAGGCGGGCGGCGTCGAAGTGCTGCACCGGGTAGAGGACGTTGAAGTAGACGAGGCTGAGCGGCAGGCCCAGCAGCACGGTGGCGTAGAAGAGTGCCCACAGCCCGGGCGAGCGGCGGCCCGCGTTGTAGGCGTCAGGGTCCTTCTCGGTGCGGTTCCAGCGGTGGTGCGCGAGGTGGTCGTGCCGCATCGGCTCGTAGGCGATGCCCACGAGCAGGCTGAGCCCGTTGCCGAAGAGGCGGTTCTGCCAGGGCCTCGGGAAGAGGGTGTCGTGCCACGCGTCGTGGTCGAGCTGGATGAGCCCCATGACGCCCTGGGCCGCCAGCAGCCACAGGGGCAGCTTCAGCCAGAAGCCGCTGACGTGCGCGAGCCCCACGCCGGCCAGCCCCCACACGCCCAGGTGGAGGGCCGCCATGCCCAGCGCCCGCGCGGGGCGGATGCGCAAGAGCTCCACCAGCTCGTCGCGGGAGGGGCCAGGCCCGGCGGGGGCAGCGGGTGAAGCAG
>NZ_JABXEM010000086.1:0-38089 GCF_013372595.1 Myxococcus sp. AM011 | reverse complement strand
ACCACACGCCCAGCACCGAGCGATAGGGCCTCCCAGCCCCCAGGCGGTACTCCGCGACGACCGCCACCTGGACGTCGTTGCCCAGCACCACCCGGCCATGCACCAGGGCCGAGAGGTCGCTCGCCATGGGATAGGGCTCCGTCCATCCACGCCCCACGTTGCTCACCCGGGCCAGCGTCCCCGCGTTCGCGTCCACCGCTCCGGGCGCCCCCACTCCCACGCCCGCGAGCCGCCGCGAGGCCAGCCCCGCTGTCACCGCCGCTTCCTCCAGCGTCTCGTACATCTCCCGCACCACCTCCTCCGGCTTGCCCTGCACCGGCGTCGGATGGCGGGCATGGCCTATCGGCTTGCCTGTCTCACCGATGATGACCGCCTCTATCTTGGTTCCCCCCAGGTCGATGCCACCCCAAGCCTTCGCCGTGCCACGGGTCGGCACTCCACGGCCCTTCCCCGTTCCCACCGAGCGAACCTCATCCATGTCGTGCCTCCGGCAGTCACGCGCATGCGCACGTCCCATGAAAGATGCGCAGCCTCGGCTCGACCTTCGCCACCCGCTCGCCTGGCAGGCCGTTGGCGCGGCGGAATGTCAGGACAGGCATGCGAGCGGGCGAAGACAAGGATGCCGCTCGAGAGAGCGGGCCTGCGAGACCTCCGACTACCGACCCGTGAAGCGTCGAAACACCCGCGTCACCGCCAGCTTCGGAAGGAAGCCCAGCAGGTACCGCCAGCGGGGCACCTCCAGATGGAACGGCAGGCCGCGTCGATACAGGTCCAACGCGAGGTCCAGCCGTTGGTACTCGGCCATCACATGTGAGACGTGCCGCGTGGCGTAGAGCAGCATCTCCAATCGCTCACGCCGCCGCTCGCTCCCGCCGGGATAGCGCCCCAGTCGCTCCTGCATCAACTGATACGCCATGCCCTGGTGGCTCGACTCCAGCATCGTCGACTCCGAGCCATCGTGCCTGCGGTAGCCCACCATGATGGGTGTCCGCACCCAGGCGAATCCCGGCTCGGTCCCGAGTCGAAACAGCAGGTCATAGTCCTCCGCGACGATGCGCAGCGGCGTGAAACCCTCCACGCGCCTGAGCGCCTCCGTCCTCACCGCCAACACACACGCCGTGCGCGGCGTCCGGTCCGGGGCACTCGCGAGATAGTCCGTGAACCGCGAGGCCCGCAAGGGCTCCCGAGCCACCCGCGCCAGTTCCTCCTCGCCACGGAAGGACACCGACGTGCCCATCACCACGGACGGCGCGCCGTGCTGCTCCAGCACCTGCCGGTACGACGCCAGCGTCCACGGGAACCACAGGTCGTCGCTGTCCAGGAACACCACGTACTCGCCACGGGCCGCCTGGATGCCCCGGTTGCGCGCGGCGCCGGGGCCCGCGTTGGCTTGCTGGAGCACCCTCACCCGCTCGCCCAGCCGCGCGAGGACCTCCAGCGTGTCGTCCTGGGAGCCGTCGTCCACGACGAGCACCTCGTAGTCCCGCTCCTCCTGCGCGAACACGGAGGCCAGCGTCCGCTCCAGCAGCCGCGCCCTGTTGTAGGTAGGGATGACGACGGAGAAGAAGGGCATGTCAGAGCCGCGTCCGCAGCCCCATCTCGGAGATGCGCAGGAAGGTGGCGAGCTGCCGCCGGTACTCCGGAAGCGCCATGCGTCCGCGCAGCAGCGTCTGCGTCAACACCAGCGAGTTGTACGGCAGCGTCCCTACCAGGATGGCACGCAGCATCCACTCGCGCAGCCGGCCATGGTGCTTGCGGAAGTAGGCCACCCGCGTGCGCCACAGCTCGATGCGCACCTTGTCAGGCCCCGTGGCGGACGGACGGAACGAGCGACTCGTCAGGTGTGTAATCACCGCCTCCGGACAGAACGCCACCTCCCAGCCCGCCTGCCACGCCCGGACGCACCAGTCCGTGTCCTCCGTGTTGCCCAAGGGCGACAGCTCCTCGTCGAGCAACCCCACCTCCGCCAGCGTCTCCTCCCGCACGACGATGCAGGCTCCCAGCACCCAGCTCACCCGCGCATCCTCATGTCCGTACTGCGCGGGGTCGATGTCCTTGCGCTTCAAGAAGTGCAAGGGACGCGGCAGGAACACGAGGTCGAACAACTGCCCGGACAACGACATGGGCCGGAAGGTGCAGTTCTGGATGGTGCCATCCGCGTTCAACAGCCGCGCACCCGCCATGCCCACGCGAGGATTCTCATCCATGAAACGGACGAGCGAATCGAACGCATCCTCATGGACGAGGGTGTCGTCATTGAAGATGCAGAGGTAGCGCCCCCGCGCCTGTCGCAACACCTGGTTGTGATTGGCGGAGAAGCCCTTGCGCGCGGAGTTGAAGAGCCAGCGCACCTGGGGGAAGTCGCGTCGCATGGCCTCCACGCCTCGACCGTCCGTGGCGTTGTCCACCACCCACACTTCGAAGGTGCACTGCCGCGTCGTCTCGTACAGCGTCCGCAGACAGTCGTGCAGCAACTCCGGGTTGCTGTGGTTGACGATGGAGATGACCAGGTCCGGCTTCGTCATCGGATGCCTCACGTCCCTCTCATGACACCGGGCTCGCCGGGACAACCCGAGCGGCCCGCCGCGCTCGGACGAACGCGAGGATGTCTCGCACCTCGCCCAGGAGCGACAGCATTCCCGGCAACCGCTCGCGCACGAGGACGAGCAGCGCGAACACCACCGTCCCCACCGCCCAGCCCGACAACCCACCGTCTCGAGTCCACAGGTGCACCCCCAGGAAGGCCGCGGCCACGAGCAGCCCCACGGACATCAGGGGCTCCACCACCTGGAACACCAGCCCGCGCAGCGCCGGGTTGAGCCGTGACACCCGCCACGCCGTCACCCAGACCTCCAGCAGCGACACCACCAGCCCGATGGGCCCCACGCTCGCCATGCCGTAGCGGTGGATGGCCCAGGTGCCGACGCTCCACTTCACCGCGCCCACGCCCACCACGACGGCCAGCCGCTCCCAGGGGCGGCCCCCCGCGTTCTGCGCGGTGGCGAGCAGGCCCGTCAGCACGATGAGCAGACACTCCAGGCTGAACCACTGCACCAGCGGCACCGCGGCGACCCACCGCTGCCCGAAGAACAGCGGCACCAGCACGGGCATCCCGAGCACCGCCACGGGGAGCGTCAGCAGCAGCACCGCAGCCAGCCGCCGCAACGAGGTGCGCAGGTACTCCGCGAAGCCCTCGGGGTCATCCTGCAACCGGCAGTAGGCCGGAAACGCCACGCGGTTGAGGACGACACTGAGCATCATCGGCGTGGAGGCCAGCGCCCAGGCCCAGTTCACCAGCCCCACGGCGTCCTTGCCGAGCACCTTCCCCACCACCAGCGGCACCCAGCCCGCCACCACCGCCGCCACGAGCGGAGGCAGTTGGAAGGCCAGTCCGAACCCCAGGAGCCGCCGCAGCACGTCCACCCGGAAGCTTCCGCGCGGGCGCCACGGCGAAGCCCAGCCGATGCAGACCAACCCCACCGCGCCTCGCACCAGGGTCCCCAGCGCCAGCGCCCACGCCCCCAGGCCCGCCGCCGCCATGGCCAACGTGCTGACCACCTGGGCCACGTTCTCCGCCAGCTCCGCCCGAGCGATGGCTGGAAAGTCCAGCCGCCGCTCCAGCGCCATCAGCGGAATCACTCGCAGCGAGGACAGGAACAACCCCAGCGCCATGGCCCACACCATGGGCACCGCCCCTTCGCCCAGGGCGTAGCCCTCCGTGAGCTGGGGGGCCAACGCACAGACGACGGCGACGATGACGGCGGTGAGCGCCTGATGGCACCAGAAGATGGTGAACGTCTCGTCCCTCGTGGGCTCGTGAGGCTGACGCACCAGCGCCGCGCTCAGCCCCAGGTCCCCCAGGAACACTCCCAGCGAGGCCGCATAGGCGACGATGCCGAACAGGCCGTAGTCCGAGGGAAACAGCAGCCGGGAGAGCACCAGCGCGCTCACCACTCGCAGGCCCTGCGAGGCCACGGTCCGAGCCACCAGCACGACCATGCCCTTCAGGGCACGGGCCTTGACGTCGCCAGTGTCCACGTCAGGTGCGGCGGTCGCGGTCATCGCAAGGGGGACAGCCCGCTCCCGGGCATCAACGACGAGGGCCGACCCACGTGGACGGCGCCCACTCGATGCTACCGGGGCCGCTCCACCCCTACAAGCAATGCGGGGACGTCGGGACAGTGGGCCAGCGGCTCGACTGCTCGGGTGCCCCACGCGTGGTTGCCACCCAGGAAGGCCCGGGGCTACGGTCCGCCGGGAATGTCACCGAGCCACTCCCTCTTCCAGTTCCTCAAGCGCGAGGTGCTCGTCAGCGAGCACGAAGTCTTTCACCGCACGCTGCGGGACACACTGGTGGGCTCGTGTGACAGCGTGCTCGACATCGGCTGCGGCTCGGGCTCTCCGCTGAAGAAAATCTCTCAGCAGTTCTCGCGCACCGTGGGCGTCGATGGCTACCCGGCGAGCATCGAGCGCAGTCGCGCGGCGGGCATCCATCAGGAATACCACTGCATGGACCTGCTCGAGGTCGGCAAGCACTTCGCGCCCAAGAGCTTCGACGCGGTCATCGCGCTGGACGTCATCGAGCACTTCGAGAAGCCCGAGGGTTATCGGCTGCTGGAGATGATGGAGTCGCTCGCGCGCAAGCGCGTCGTCGTCTTCACGCCCAACGGCTTCCTTCCCCAGGACGAATGGGACAACAACGTCCATCAGGTCCACCGCTCGGGCTGGGAGGTCTATGACTTCGAGCTGCGCGGTTATCGCGTCACTGGCATGAGCGGCTGGAAGCCCCTGCGCGGTGACTTCGCGCTGCCACGCCTCCGCCCCTCGCGACTGGGCAGCCGGCTGTCCATCCTCACCGAACCCTTCGCCACGCGCTTTCCCCAGCATGCCTTCCAGCTCCTTGCCGTCCGCGACCTGGAAGCCTCCTGAGCCGTGACCTCCTCCGGCGACGCACGGGGCGGTGACAGGCCCGTCTCGTGGCACCTGCTCACAGGGGAGTATCCACCGCAGCCGGGCGGCGTCAGTGATTACACCCGACTGGTGGCGCAATCCCTCGCACGGGCCGGGCAGGGAGTGCATGTCTGGGCACCCGGTGACCCGGAAGTCCGCGAGGAGCACGGCGTCACCCTTCACCGCATCCCTGGACTCTTCACGCCACCGGGGCTCGTGCGCCTGACGCGTGCGTTGAGCCACCACCGCGCGCCACGTCGGTTGTTGCTCCAGTACGTGCCCCACGCCTTTGGCTTGAAGGCGATGAACGTGCCCTTCTGTGCGTGGTTCGCCGCGCGTCGCCAGGACGAGCGCTGGGTCTTCTTCCACGAAATCGTGTACCCCTGGAGCCTCTCGGCCGCGCCACGCCATCAATTGCTCGCGGGTGTCACCCGGGTGATGGCGCGACTGGTGGGTGAGGTGGCGGACCGCGCCTTCGTGTCCATTCCCTCCTGGGCGGAGCACCTGCCCCCGCGCCTCCGGCATCGCGCGGAGTGGTGCCCCGTTCCCAGCAACATCCCCACCGAGGTGCCAGTAGCCTCCCTCGTGGCAACGCAAGCGACCCTGGGCGCGGGCCCCTGGCTGGGACACTTCGGCACCTATGGCTCGCACGTCCGCGGGCCCCTGTTTGCCGTCCTGGTGCCGCTGCTTCGCGCGGACGGACAGCGCAAGGCCCTGCTGCTGGGCCGAGGCAGTCAGGGGTTCGCCCAGGAACTGGGAGCCCGCCATCCGGAGCTCGCCTCACGAGTCCAGTCGCGGGATACCCTGGCCCCCGAGGACCTCGCGGCGCATCTCGCTGCCATGGACCTGTTGGTCCAGCCGTACCTGGATGGCGTGAGTTCGCGCCGCTCGACGACCATGGCGGGCGTCGCCCTGGGTCGTCCGCTCGTCACCCAGACAGGACATCTCACCGAGCCCATCTGGCGTGAATCGGGCGCTGTCGCCCTGGCGGAAGGCACCACTCCAGAGGCGCTCGTCGCCCTGGTGGAGCGACTGATGTCCCAGCCCGAGGAGCGCGCGGCCCTGGGCGTACGCGCGGCCCGGCTTTACCGCGAGCGTTTCGCGCTGGAGCGCACCGTGGAATCACTGCTGCGCGCATCCCTGTGATTCTCACGCCACGACGCCGTCGTCGTGGCATCGTCTCAAACATCACCCTCGCGATGCCTTCACTCGCGCATGCCATGGCCCTTCACGCTCCAGGGAACATCCCGTGACGTCCTCGGCGCCCCTCCGACTCGCGGTGCTCATGGACCCTCGCGAGGAGGGCTGGCACAGCATGGACCTCGTGGGCGAGTCGCTCCTCGACGGACTGGCCGCCTACCCGGACGAAGTCTCGGCGCGAGCGCTGCGCCCTGCCCTGCCCTCCATGGTGCGCCGGCTCCCAGGCCTGGGCTCACATCGCTCGGCGTTCAACGCGGACCGCCTCCTCACCCGTTTCGGGCTCTATCCCGCACGCGCGCTTCTGGCTCGGCCCCGGTTCGAGGCGTTCCATATCGTGGACCACTCCTATGCGCAGCTCATCCACGCGCTGCCGGCCGCACGTACCGGCGTCTATTGCCATGATTTGGATGCGTTCCGCTCCGTCGTGGAGCCGCACCGGGAAGCCCGCCCCGCGTGGTTCCGCCTCATGGCCACGGCCCAGCTCCGAGGACTCGAACGCGCCGCCATCGTCTTCCACAACTCCCAGGCCGTGCGCGCGGAGCTGCTCGCGCATGGCGTGGTGGACCCGGCCCGCCTCGTCTGGGCGCCGCTCGGCACGGCTCCCGAGTACCGCGAGGAGCCCGTTCCGGGGGACCGAAGTCAGGAAGTGCTCGCACCGCTGGCGGGCCGGCCGTACCTGCTCCACGTGGGCAGCGCGATTGCTCGCAAGCGCCTGGACGTGCTCTTCGACGTCTTCGCCGCGCTGCGCTCCCGCCATCCCGACCTGTGCCTCGTCCAGCAAGGAGGTGCCTTGGACTCGGCGCAGCGGGAGCGCGTCGCGCGACTCGGCATCGGCGACGCCTTGTTCCAACCTCCGTTCCAGCAGCGCGCCACGCTCGCGGGCCTGTACCGCGGCGCGAAGGCCGTGCTCATCACCAGCGAGGCCGAGGGCTTCGGACTCCCTCTCATCGAGGCCCTGGCCTGCGGTGCCCCCGTGGTGGCCAGCGACCTGCCCGTGCTGCGTGAAGTCGGTGAAGCAACCTGCCTCTATTGTCCCGTCGGAGACCGCTCCTCGTGGACCGAAACGGTCGACTCGCTCCTCACCGGCCGCGTGTCACCTCCACCGCGCTCCGCCCGCCTCGCCCGCGCCGCGCGGTTCACCTGGACGGCACATACCCGCGCCATCCTGGATGCGTATCAGCGACTCACAGGAGCGACGGCAGCGTGACGTGGTGCTCGATGAATGCACCCGCGCGGATGTCGACGGAGCTGCTGTGAGAGACCTCACGGCCACTGCCATGCACTTCCAGCCGGTGGGTGCCCTCGGGCAGCTCCAGCACGTACTTCTCGCCGTGGCTCTTGCCATCCACGAACACCTCCTGGAGCGGAGGCCCGTTCACCTTGAGCACCACCGTGCCCATCCCCCGAGACGCGGTCTTCTGGACGCGCGCACGAGGCGCTTCGCGGCGGGCCGCACGCGTCCGGGCCTGTGACAGGAAGGCCCAGCCGCCCACCAGGACCACCAGCACCAGCGCGCCGCCCATCCACAGCTTGCGTGAGCGCAGCGGGCGCACCGCCTTGTGGTCCAGCGACGTCGCCTCCAGCAACATCGTCGGCGTCACCAGGACATTCGTCGGACGGTCGGACTCGGAGATGGCCGCACGGCGGCCTCGCCCTCGACGCCCTGCATTTCCCTTCATCAGCGGAAGGGCCTGGAGCAGCTCGGTGGCACGAACATCCCGAGGAGGCGCGGAGAGCCGCGTAACCCCTTCGGAGAACCCCGCGAGGACCAGCTTCAGCTCGCGGCGCACGGCCTCCGCGGACGCGGGCCGCTCGGACGGCTCCTTCGCCAGGAGCCTCATCACCAGGGCCTCCAGCGACGCGTTCACCTGCCGGTGCTTGGCGAGCGGCGGCGGCGGCGTGCGGACGTGGTGCACGACGATGGCCATGGCCGACTCACCCTCGAAGGGCAGTCGCCTCGTCAGCATCTCGTAGGCGATGACTCCCACGGCATACAGGTCCGTCTGCGGACTCACTTCATGTCCGCAGGCCTGCTCCGGCGCGATGTACTCGGGCGTCCCCACCATGGCGTTGGCGTGCGTCTGCGGCGTGCTGCCGAACGGCGCCTCACTGCGCTTGGCGATGCCGAAGTCGAGCACCTTGACGGACTCACTGCCGTCGGCCTCGCGCACCATGAAGACGTTGCCCGGCTTGAGGTCGCGGTGGATGACCCCCACTCCATGCGCCGCGGCCAGCGCGCTCAGCAGCGCATCCAGTATCTTGATGACCTCCGCTTCCAGCATGGGGGCGCGCTGGTGGATGACCTCATCCAGCGGGGTGCCCTCCAGGTACTCCATCACCAGGTACTGCCCCACGTCGGGGATGGCGCCAAAGCCGATGATGTCGATGATGCCGCGATGACGAATGGCCGCCGCCGAGCGCGCCTCCGTGGCCAGGTCCCGCGCCCGGCCGACCTCGACGAAGTCCGGGCGGATCACCTTGATGGCGACCCTGCGTCCGATGACCGCGTGCTCCCCTTCGTAGACGATGCCCATGCCGCCGCGCCCGATGCGGCGCTTGATGAGGTAGTCGCCCACCTTCGTGCCCACCAGCACGTCGCGGGTGACGGACTCCTCCCACTTCATCGCCCGCGCCGCGTACGCGGCGGGAACACCCTCCACCAGGGGCCGCACGGGCTCCGACAGCTGATGCCGCTCACGCTTGAACGTGGCCTCGTCCGTGTCCTCTTCCGAGTCCGGGCGATACGCACCTGCCCGTGCCACGACGCCGGCTCGAAACACCTCTTGCGGGCATACCGTCACACCCGGTCGATGGTCCGCCCCACAGCGCGGGCATTTTCGAGATGGGCTCATCGTCCCGCGCATCATCGCTCGGCACGCCCGGTGGAAGCCATCTCACTGAAACCCGATGCGGGTCCGTATCAGAACGCTTTCCTGGATTCACTCATCTGACTTGATTTCTCCGGTGATTGACGGTTCCGGAGGGCTCTGCTTCGGTCACAGGCGCGTGCGCGTCCTCTTCCTCAATCCGGTGGGCATCCTCGGTGGCGCCGAGCGCGCGCTGTTGGACCTGATGGCCTGCCTGCGCCAACTGGACCCGTCACTGTCCCTCCTCCTGCTCGCGGGCTCCGAGGGATTGCTGGTGGATGCGGCGCGGGCCCTGGGCGTCGACGCGCGACTCCTCCCGCTTCCGAAGGAGCTGTCCAGCCTGGGCGACAGCGCCCTGCGGGGCCCTACCTCATGGGAGACGTGGCGCTTCGCGCGCAGCCTGTTGCCCGCGCCCGCGCTGCTGGCCGGTTACGGCCGTGCGCTGCGTCACGAAGTCGAGAACCTGCGTCCGGACCTGCTGCACTCCAATGGCATCAAGACTCACTTGTTGAGTCCCGTCACGGCGGGCCTGCCGCTCAAGCGCGTCTGGCACATCCACGACTTCTTGAGTGAGCGGCCCCTGGTGCGGCGCGCGCTGGGAACGCTGGCGCCACTGGCGTCGGCGGCCATCGCCAACTCGAGCGCCGTGGGTGAGGATGCGCGCGGGGTGCTCGGCCGGGTGCCCGTCCACGTCGTCTACAACGGTGTGGACACGGAGCGCTTCGCCCCAGGTGTCCCGGCGGACCTGGACGCGCTCGCGGGAATGCCTCCTGCGCCAGCGGGCACGTTGCGCGTGGGGCTGGTGGCCACCTATGCGCGCTGGAAGGGGCAGGACGTCTTCCTCGAAGCGGCGGCGGCGCTGACGCGGCTGGAGCCGACGGTGTCCGTGCGCTTCTACGTGGTGGGTGCGCCGCTGTACCAGACGCCGGGCTCGCAGTTCACCGAGGCGGAGCTGCGCCAGCTCATCGACCACTGGAAGCTCTCCGGACGCGTGGGGTTGGTGCCCTTCCAGGCGGAGCCCGCCGCCGTCTACCGCGCCCTGGACGTCTTCGTGCACGCCAGCACCCGGCGCGAGCCCTTCGGCCTCACCATCGCGGAGGCCCTGGCCTGCGGGCGGGCCGCCATCGTCTCGGGCGCGAGCGGCGCGGCCGAGGCCCTCACCGACGGCACGGATGTCCTCACCGTTCCCCCTGGAGACTCACGGCCCCTGGTGGCGGCGCTGAGGCGTCTGCTGACGGATGCGCCGCTGCGCGAGCGACTGGGTGTGGCGGCTCGACAGACCGCCGTGGAACGCTTTTCCCGCGAGCGCTATGCGCGAGAGATTCTCGACGTGTACCGGACGCTGCGGGACAAGCGCTGAGTTGACCGTCCTCGGGGGCTCTGGTTTGGTCCACCGCTCATCGGAGCACCCGTGCAGCGGCCTCGCAGACTCGTCACCGTCTCGCACTCGTACGTCGTCACCCTCAACCGGCGCCTCGCCAATGAGCTGGCCCGCGTCGGCGGAACGGCGTGGGACGTCACCGCCGTGGCGCCCCGCTTCTTTCACGGCGACCTTGGCCCCATCCACCTGAAGCACGGCCCCGACGAAGCGGCGAGAGTCGAAGGCGTCCGCGTCTTCATGAGCCGCTCCCCGCACGCTTTCGTCTATGGCCCGGAGCTGCGCGAGCACCTCCGAGGCGTGGACCTGGTCCATGCCTGGGAGGAGCCCTACGTCCTCGCGGGCCTCGAGGCGGCGATGCTCACTCCTCGCCGCGTGCCCTTCGTCTTCAGCACGTTCCAGAACCTCTCCAAGCGCTATCCCCCACCCTTCGCCCAGACGGAGCGCTTCGTCGTGCGGCGCAGCGCGGGCTGGGTGGCCTGGGGCGAGACGGTGAAGGACAACCTGCTCGGTCGACCGGGCTATGCGTCACGCCCCACGCGAGTCATCCCCGTGGGCGTGGACACGGAGCTGTTCCGCCCCGACCGCGCCTCGGGAGCAGCCGTGCGACACGAGTTGGGCTGGGAGCGCGAGGGTCCTCCCGTGGTGGGCTACCTGGGGCGCTTCGTTCCCGAGAAGGGCCTGACCCTGTTGATGCAAGCGCTGGAGCACCTCAAGAGCCCGTGGCGCGCGCTGTTCACGGGAGGAGGGCCTCAGGAAGCGGAGCTGCGCGCCTGGGCCGCGCGACAGGGAGACCGCGTGCGAGTGCTCACGGGTGTGACTCATGACGGAGTCCCTCGCGTGCTCAACGCCATGGATGTGCTCTGCGCGCCCAGCCAGACGACGCCCCGGTGGAAGGAGCAGTTCGGCCGCATGCTCTCCGAAGCCTTCGCGTGCGGCGTGCCCGTGCTGGGAAGCGACTCGGGCGAAATCCCGCACACCGTGGGCGACGCGGGGCTCGTGCTGCCGGAGGCGGACCCCTCCGCGTGGACTCGCGCGCTGGAAGCGCTGCTGGAGAGTCCGGAGCGACGACAGGAGCTGGCCACCCGCAGCCGCGAGCGAGCCGTCACCCGCTTCGCGTGGCCCGTGGTCGCACGCGCGCACCTGGACTTCTTCGACGAGCTGCTCGCGCGGCGCTGAGGCTCAGCCTTCCCGCTCCATCACCTGGACCAGCGAGGCGGCCATGTTGTCCCAGCTCCACGCGCGGAGCTTCTCGGACACGGCCGCCACGTGCGGAGCCCAGCTCGCCTCGTGCTCCCGCCAGGACTCCAGCGCGCGGACCAGACCCTCCACGTCGTCCGGGTCATCCAGCAGGAGTCCGCTCAGCGAAGTCGGGTAGCGCTCCGCCACACCCGCCGAGCGACTCACCAGCGCGGGCAATCCGGCACACAGCGCCTCGTGCACGCCGAGCCCATAGGCCTCATATCGCGTGGGCGCCACCAGCAGGTCCGCCGCCGACAACAGCGTGGGGACGTCGCGGCGGAAGCCGAGGAACTCGATGCGCTGGGACAGCCCTCGCACCCGCGCCTCATGCTCCCACGCCTCGCGCTGTGCGCCCACGCCCACCACCTTGAGGTCCATGCTCCAGTCTTCACGCGAGCACAGTCTCGCCCAGGCGTGGAAGAGGGAGTCGAAGCCCTTGCGGCTGTCTCCGAGCGCCCCCACGAACAGCGCCACGCGGCGTTCCTCCGCCCAGCCCAGGGCCGTGCGCGCCGCGCGCTTCTCCTCGGGCGACACCGGATGGAAACGCTCCGCTTCGCTGCCGTAGTAGACGACGTGCACGCGCGCCTCGGGCACCCCCGTGGCCGCCACCAGGTCTGTCCGCGTCCGCTCGGAGTTGGCGATGATGAGGTTCGAGCGCCACAGCGCCTTGCGCTCCTCGCGCACGAAGTGCTCGTGACTCACCCGGCCCTTGAGCCTGCGCAGCGCACCGCCCACCGGCTCCGAGACATAGGCCCCATGGACGTAGTGCACCCAGTTGGCGCCAGGCACGACGCAGTTGCCACCATTCGCCATTACACGCCCATCCTCGGCGCGCGTGCGCAGGGCCCAGGCGCGGCCCATCGCGTCCAGCAACGGCTCACCCAGCAGATAGGAGTTCGCGGGCTTGGGCACGCGCACGAAGCGCACGTTGGGGAAGCCGAGCAGCTCGTCCGCCACGCGGTGTGCCACCAGTCGCACGGGGCCGCCTTGTTTCGCCAGCCAGAGCGCGAGCGCGAGGTTGGCCCGGTCCATGCCTCCCGTGGCTACGAAGTCACCGGCGATGAGCGTGTAGGGTCTTCGCATGAGTCCAGGCGCCAAGAAGCGCCGCGTTGAGCAGCCAGAACTCCATGCCCACCTGGCTCGTGAAGAAGGGATAGCTGAAGGTCAGCGCCAGCGCGCCCAGGTTGTACGCGAAGATGACGCTCCCCCACAGCCAGAACTCCTCGCCCAGGTCCTCTCGACGCCGCGCCATGCGCAGCACCCACGCCATCGTCACGAGCATCCCCAGCGGGTAGAGCACCATCACCAGGACGCCGCCGTCGTAGACCCACGCCGTCCACTGGATTTCCGCCCACAGCCCCGGGTGCTCCGGGTCGGAGTTGTCTCCGAAGTACGCGTTGGGCATGCCGTAGCGGCCCAGGCCCGCGCCCAGTGGATACTCCGGCAGCAGGTGCTCGAAGGTGCCCTCCAGGAAGTGTCCCCGGTTGCTGCGGTAGACCTCCTCCGGCCGCGCGGCGAACAAGGAGTCCCAGCGCGACTGCACCGCATCGCCACCTACCGCGACGGCCCAGCCGAAGGCGAACACGGCCGCCCCGCCCACTACGGCGAACAGCTTCGCCAGCCGCGCCACGCGGCCCGTGAGCGTGAGCATGAAGGCCAGCGCCGCCAGACAGACGACGAGCATCAGCGCAATCGCGCGAACCTGGCACAGGTAGAGGCTGAGCAATCCCAGCAGGATGCCGCCAGCGCTCAGTCCGCGTGTGAGCCCGCGACGCGACGACAGCAGGAAGCCGCTGCCAAGCAACACCGCGTAGAACGCGCCCGTCGCCGCCCCACCCGGCATGTCCGTCAATCCCATGGGACGGTAGACACGCTCGCCGCTCGCCGTCTCGAACTCCAGGCTGCGCAGGTACTGGTCTCCCTGCGCCTGCACGGCGGAAGAGAGGGTCGGCTGGAAACGGCCTGGGAAGTAGACCTGGAGCACCCCCACCGTCGCGCTCGCCGCGTTGAAGAAGAACAGCAGCGCGAGCGTGAGGCGGAACATCCTGGGGTCGATGGACAGCCGCGTCACCCAGAGCAACGGGGCGATGATGGAGAGCTGGATGCCGAGCTGCGCCGCCGCCGCGACCGGACTGACCGTGCCCGGGTTGAAGAAGTTCAGCGCGGTGATGCCCAGCGAGCCCAGCACGAACGGCAGGGCCGGGTGTCTCAGGCTGCGTCCCGGCACCAACACCAGCAACGCCAGGCTCATGCCGAAGGCCAGGATGCGCACCACCACGCGCAGCGGGGCGATGGCCTCCACCAGCAAGGAGACCTGACAGGATATAAGCACGAGGATGAACAGCGGAACCAGCTTGCTCGACGACAGCAGGCCCGTCCTGGGTGCGGCCTTCCGCTCCGCCCTCGGAGGCCCGGAGCTCACCACCTCCAGCGGCGCATTCGGAGCGCGTCGCACGAGCCTGCGCCCGAGCACACCCGGCCCCTGAAGCCCCGGCCTTGCAGGGAGCGGTGGGCGCGGCGCACTCACGCGGCCACTCCGGGAACGGAGACAACGGAGCGCAGGTCTTCATCCAGGCTCGCGAGGAAGGTGTCAGGCGCGCAAAGCATCGCCGCGCGAGTGGGCCCGCTCGCGCCCAGCCTTCGCCGGGCCTCCGCGTCGACCACCAGTCGCAGGAGCGCGGAGGCCAGCGCGCCGGCTTCTGGCAGGACGAGCCTGCCGCACGTCTCGTCCACGATTTCCAACGGACCGCCCAGTGCGGTCGTCACCACGGGGAGCCCCGCCTGGAGCGCCTCGACGAACGCGAGTCCGAAAGGCTCGGGCGACGTGTTGGGCTGACAGTGCAGGTCCGCCGCGCGCAGCAACCGAGGCACGTCCGTGCGCTGCCCGAGGAACCGCACCCGCCCCTCCAGCCCGAGCGCCTTCGACTGCGCGACAAGACCATCCAGGTAGCGCGTCTCCTCCTCGCGTTGCGCGCCCCCCGCGACCCACAGTCTCCACCCTCGCGCCTCGCGCATCCGGCCCAGGGCCTCGAGCAACAGCCGATGCCCCTTCCACGCCTGCATGCGACTGGCGTGGATGATGACCACGTCGTCCTCACCAGCGCCCAGGTCCGCGCGCAGCAAGGTCCGCTCCGCCGCCTCCGGTACACGCGCGGCCTCGGGGACCAACGGGTGCCTCACCCGATACGTCGCCCGGGGATAGACGCGCTCCAGCGAGCGCGCCGTGAAGGCGCTGTTGGACAGCACCAGGTCCGGAGGGGTGACGCTCGCCCAGCGCTCCAGCCAGTGCGCACCGGAGAGCGCGTCGTGCTGGAAGAACACCAGTGGGACGCTGGACGCGCGCGCCACGGGGCCGAACAGGGCCTGAGGCCAGGCCGCGTGACAGACCACCGCCGAGTACTCGCCCTGCTTCAACAGCGCTCCCAGGGCCCGCCGCGTGCGCCACACCGTCCAAGGATGGCCCACCCTCGCGGGCCCCAACAGGTGAACTGTCGCGCCCGCGGCGCGCAGCTCGTCGGCCAGGCGACCCTCGAAGCACAGCGCATACTCGTGCACGGTGCCCTCCGGGTGACGCGCCGACACCCGCGCCAGCGAGACGAGGAAGGACTCGATGCCGCCGTAGAGATTGCCACTGTAGACGTGCAGCGCGCGCATGACGGGCCTCAGGCGCTGCCCGACGCGGCCTGACGCTGGGGCACCTCGGAAGGCCCCTCCACCGTCGGCACCGGCCGCCCCAGCGCCTCCGCGTACAGCGTGAGGCTGCGCGTGGCCATGACGTCGTGCCGCAGCTCCGCCTCCGCTCGCGCCCGCGCGCCGCGCCCCAGTTGCTCCGCGAGACCCGGCTCCTCCACCAGTCGTCGCGCCGCGCGCGCCAGCGCCAGCGCATCTCCCACCGGCACCGTCAGCCCCGTCTCCTCATGCCGGCTCACCCACGGCACCCCCGAGTGTGCAATCGCGGTGTTCAGCACGGGCAGGCCACACGCCATGGCCTCCGCCTGAGACAGCCCATACGCCTCGCTGCGCGCATTGCTGGGGAACCACAGCGCGGTGGCCGCGCGATACGCGCCGGTGAGCGAGTCCGGCGGCAGGTAGCCCGCCCACGTCACCCGGTCCGCCACGCCCAGCGCCTTCGCTCTCGCGCGCGCCTCCTCCTCCAGCGGCCCCACGCCCACCACCATCAGCCGCCCGGGCACCCGCGTGAGCGCCTCCAGCGCGGTGAACAAGCCCTTGTAGTAGACGAGCCGCCCCACCATCAGCCACAGCGGCTCGCCCCCGGCCTCCTGGCGCCAGTGCGCCTCCGCCCTCAACGCCTCCACGGACGGCTGGAGGTAGGGCCCCAGGTCGATGCCCAGCGGCAGGGCGCGCACCTTGCTCCGGAACATCCTCAAGAGAGGCGAGCCATGCACGTACGCCTCGCTGTCGGACAGAATCCGGCGCGCGCGCACGTACAGCAGCAGCTCGAGCGGACGGAACAGCGCCCCCGCCACCCGCTGCCGGATGATGTCGCTGTGGTGGGTGATGAAGACCGCCGGGAGCCGGGGCACGCAATCCAGCGCCAGCAGCATGGTGGGGTTCGGCACGTGCAGGTGCACCACGTCCACGCCCCGCGCGAGCATCCTCCGCAACATCCCCGGCAGCTCCGGCAACACGTCCATGCGCGCCACCGAGGCCCGACGTCCCAGCCTCACCACGCGCACCGCGCCGTCCCATTCCTCGCGCGTGGGGCTGCTGCCCCGGAACTCGTGGCTGGTGTTGGCCGAGTCCCTGGAGTGGTTGGCGCACAGCACCTCCACCTGGGCGCCCTGCGCCGCCTGCGCGCGGGCCAGCGTCTGGACGTGGCTTTCGATTCCACCCGACGCGGGCGGATAGAACTTGCCCAGGTGCAACACCCGCGGGCCCGCTCCCACCCGGGGCGCGCTCACGAC
This sequence comes from Myxococcus sp. AM011, assembly GCF_013372595.1. Classification (NCBI taxonomy): domain Bacteria; kingdom Pseudomonadati; phylum Myxococcota; class Myxococcia; order Myxococcales; family Myxococcaceae; genus Myxococcus; species Myxococcus sp. AM011. The sequence goes on along the minus strand of NZ_JABXEM010000086.1, from coordinate 21,527 downwards.
TGCGTCACCCCGTCCTTCGACTCCTCGGCGTACTGCCCGTAGCCCTGCTGGTAGGCCAGATACGAGTCCCCATAACGCGGCGCCTTCAAGTCCACGTCGTTGAGGATGGCGCCGTACATGCGCGCCTGCACGTCCGCCAGCGAGCGCAGCGCGCGTCGAGCCGACTCGCGGTTCGTCTTGCCCGCCTTGAGCACCAGCACCACACCGTCACACTGCGTGGCCAGCACCGCCGCGTCCGCCACCGCGTTGAGGGGCGGGCTGTCCAGGATGACGCGGTCGAACTTCCCCGCCGCCGCCTTCAACAGCTCCGCGAAGGCCCGCGTGTGCAACAGCTCCGCCGGATTGGGCGGAATGGGGCCGCACGGCAGCACGAACAGACCGGGAACCTCGGTGCTCTTCACCGCCGCGTCCAGCGTGCCCTCGCCCACCACCAGCGAGGAGATGCCCAGCTCGTTGGGCACTCCGAAGGCGCGGTGCAGCCGGGGCCTGCGCATGTCCGTGTCCAGCAGCAACACCCGGTTGCCGCTCTGGGCCATGGCCACGCCCAGGTTGATGCTCGTGGTGGACTTGCCTTCTTGCGGTCCGCTGGACGTCACCACCAGCGTCTTGAACGGCGTGTCCGGCGACATGAACAGGAGGTTGGTCCGGATGGCCCGGCAGCACTCCGCCACCGACGACTTCGGCTCACGGTGCACGTAGAGGTCCCGGTCCTTCGGCACCCGGCTGCCCTCGATGCGCGGCATCACGCCCAGGAACGCCAGCCCCAGCCGCTCCTCCACGTCCGCCTGCGTGGCCACGCTGTTCTCCAGCAGGTCGAGCAGCAGCGCCACGCCCAGGCCCGCGAGCAACCCCATCACCAACCCCACCATCAGGTTGCGATTCACGTTCGGTTTGATGGGCGCGAACAGCGGCCGGGCCGGGTCCAGCACGCGCACGTTGCTGGTGCGCAACAGGCCCGACAGCTCGATGTCCTTGAGCCGCTTGAGCACCAGTTCGTAGAGACGCTGATTGTTGTCCGACTCGCGCTTGAGCCGGTCGTACTCGATGGACTTCTTGTTCACCTGGAACGCCTCGGCCTTGGCGTCGTCCAACAGCCGCACCAGGTTCTTGCGCTGCGCCTCCCCCTCCGACAGCTCCGTCTCCGCGGAGCGCACCAGGTTGCGCAGGCTCTTGAGGAAGTCTCCCTGAATCACCGCCAGCTTGCCCTGGCACTCCAGGAGCTTCGGGTGCTCGGGCAGGTAGCGTTCGGACAGCTCCGCGCACGCCACGCGCACGTCCGTGTAGGCCTTCTTGAGGTCCTGGATGGAGCCGTCCTTGGCCCCCGGCAGCGCCTCCGCCCACAGCTCGTCCTCGGGCGAGGCCTTGCGCAGCTTCTGGATGGCCTCCACGCGCGCCTGCATCGCGGCGATGCGGGTGCTCACCTCGGTGAGGTTCAGGTTGTAGCTGTTGATGCGGTCGCTGACGATGCTCATCCGCGACTCCAGCGACGTGGACAACATGTCCGCGTCCTTCTTGAAGTCGTAGACGGCCATCTCGCTCGCCTTGGATTGATTCTCCAGGTCCTCCAGCCGCCCCTCCAGCCAGCTGCGCGCGTCCTCCGTCATGCGCAGCTTGAGCGCCAGGTTCTCCGCCATGTACGCGCCGGCCACCTCGTTGGCGAGCAGCGCGGCGCGCGGCGCGTCCAGGTCGTCCACGGCGATGTTCATCACCCGCGAGTCCTTCGCGGGCAGCACGCGGATGCGCGACTGGAGCAGTCCCACCGCGTCCGCGCCCTGCATCGCCTGCACCCGGGCCTTCTCGTCCGGCAGCCCCAGAAGCCCCAGGAAGCCCGGGTCCGTGGACAGCCCCAGCTTGTCCACCACCCGGCTGGCCACCGCGCGCGAGGTGATGATTTCGCTCTGCGTGGCGTAGTACTCCTTGTTGAACCAGTAGTTGCTGCGCTCCTCGCCCATGACCTCCTTCACCTCGCCGTCCAGGAAGCGAGGCGCCGTCACGTCGATGATGAGCGAGGTGCTGGCGGAGTAGATTTTGGGCTGGCGCAGCGTGTAGACGGCCGACAGCGCCGCCACCACCACCGCCACGCCGAGCACGACCCACTTGCGTCGCCACAGCGCCCGCGCGCGGAGCATCAATCCCGCGGGCGTCGGGCCGCTGCTACCACCGGCCGGGTCGAACACGGTTCCTTCCACGTCTTGTCTCTCCCGCGAGCCTGGATTGCTTCGGTGCGGCCCCGTTCCGGCGGATGCCGGCCCCGACCTTCACCCACACCCGTGAAACAGCCATCGAGCGTGCCGTGTCCGCCTCGGGTTGTCCATCGTTCCGCCGTCGCCTGGAAGCCCCCCGTCCACCCTTCTTCCAGGGTGGAACGCGCGCATCCCGACGGCCTGTGCTAGGGAGCGCGACGTGAGCTTCCCGCACTCCGTCATCATCCCCTTCGACCCCTCCACCGTGGATGCCGCCTCCCACTTCGCCCGCGCCCTCGCCGGCCGCGCCGAAGTCGTGCTCGCCGGAGACGGCCAGCCGGACGTGGCTTCGAGACCCGGGCTGCATGTGCTCAGCGTCCAGGGAGGCAAGGGCGCGTCCATCCGCGCGGCCCTGTCCCACGTGACGAGCGCGGTGACGGTGCTCCAGGACCCGGATGAGGCCTACGCGACGGACGCCTACGAGTCGCTGATGGGCCCGCTCCAGGCGGACACCGCGGACGCCGTCTTCGGTCGCCGGGGCCCGCCGGGCCTGAAGCCGGAGCTGTGGGCCGAGCGCGCCCTGGGCCAGATGACCCGCTTCGTCACGGACGTGCCGGTGAATGACGCGCTCAGCGGCGTGCGCGCGTTCCGCACGGAGGCCCTGCGCTCCGTCACCCTCACCAGCGACGACGACGCGGTGGACGCGGAGCTGGTGGTGAAGCTGGCCGCGCAGCTCTACCGCCTCACCGAGGTCTCCCTGCCGCCGATGCAGGCCGTGCCCCGCCGCCCGCGCGCCGCGCGCCTGTCGCAGCTGCGCACGCTGATGCGCTACGCCACCGTGCGCGACGACGCGGACAACCAGCACGAGGGCTACACCACGCTGGAGCGCATGGACGGCGCCACCCATTACAACCAGTGGCTGGGCCGCCGCTTCCGCGCGCACCTGGGCCGCCGCGTGCTGGAGATTGGCGCCGGCATCGGCACGATTACCCGCGAGCTGGAGTCCGGCGCGGAGCTGCTCATCGCGCTGGAGGTCGACCGCTTCTACGTCGACCGCCTGAAGAACCTCTTCCGGGGCCGCCCCCACGTCCGCCCGTACCTGTCCGACGTGGCCCTGGCCGACTGGGAGTCGCTCAAGCAGGAGCGCCTGGACACCATCGTCCTCTCCAACGTGCTGGAGCACATCCCCGACGACGGGTCCGCGGTGCGCCGCTTCCGCCAGATTCTCGCGCCCGGAGGCCGGGTGCTCATCCTCGTCCCCGCGCTGGAGCAGCTGTTCGGCAGCATCGACGAGGCCGTGGGCCACTACCGCCGCTACACCCCCGCCACCCTGCGCGCCGTGCTGGAAGAGAATGGCTTCGTGGTGGAGAAGCTGGAGTGGATGAACCTGGTGGGCATGCCCGGCTGGTTCGTGAACAGTCGACTCCTGCGTCGCCGCTCCGTGCCGAAGCTCCAGCTGAAAATCTACGACACGCTGGCCCCGCTGTTCGCCCGCGCCGAGGCGAACGTGACGCTGCCGGTGGGCATGAGCCTCTTCGCCGTGGCTCGCGTCACCGGAGGCGAGGCGTGAGCCTCCCCGCGAGCCCCTCATCGACGACCTGGAACACCCCGAGGAGCGCCGCACCGTGAGCGTGGCGCCCGGGCCCGCCACCGAGTCACAGCCCGCTTCGGAGTCCTCGGCCCCCAGCCCCACCGGGACGCCCCTGCTGGCCTCCCGGGGCGCTCCTCGCGCGGTCTGGGTCGCCCTGGCGGCGCTGTATGTGTTGCTGTTTCCGTACCACCCGGGGCTGCGTTCCCCCAACGAGCTGTGTCGGCTCTGGCAGAGCATCTCGCTGGTGGAGCACGGCGCGCTGGACATCAACCAGGTGCTGCGCGAGCGGGGCTACGTGGGCGACCTGTCCGTGAAGGACGGGAAGTACTACCCCAGCAAGGCGCCGCTGCTCTCGTTCGCCGCCGCGCCGGTGTACGCCGTGCTGCGCGCCGCCTCCGGCCCGGAGCCGGTGCCCGAAGTCCCGCTCGTCTTCTTCTCGCGCCTGTGGCTCACCGTGCTGCCCACCCTGGGCCTGCTGTGGCTGGTGCGGCGCTACCTCCGCGCATCCCTGTCGGCGCCCGTCGCCGACGCCCTCACCGTGACGTACGGCCTGGGCTCGCTGGCGTTCAGCTATTCGCTGCTGTTCATGAGCCACCAGACGACGGCGGTGCTGCTCTTCGCCGGCTTCTTCGCGCTGTGGCGCTGCGCGCGCGGGGAGTGGCACGAGCGGGGCTACGTCCTCGCGGGCGCATGCGCCGGCGCCACGGTGGCGGCGGAGTACACCGGCGCGCTGGGCGTCCTCGGGCTGGTGCTGTACGCCACGCTCACCTTCCTCTTCCGCGACGCTCCGGCCCGCGAGCGCTGGAAGGGCCTGGGCCGCGCCGCCGCGCTCGCCACGCTGGGCGCGCTGCCCTTCGTGCTGGCGCTGATGGCGTACCACCAGGCCACCTTCGGGCATCCGCTGACAAGTGGGTACAAGTACCTCAACGACTCCGGCTACCAGCCGTGGCACCTGGGCGGCTTCCTGGGCATCCGCACCCCGGACCCGCGCGCCTTCACCCTGTCGCTCGTCTCGCCGCTGCGAGGGCTGTTCACCCTCGCGCCGTTCCTGCTGCTGGCCATTCCCGGCCTGACACGGCTGTGCTTCCGGCGCGGCGTGGACGGCTCCGCCGAACAGCGCGCCCTGGCGTGGATGACGGCGGCGCTCCTCGCCGGCTACCTCTACTTCACGTCCTCCTTCTCCTATGACTCCTGGGGTTGGACGACGGGCCCCCGCCACCTCACCGGGCTGATTCCCTTCCTCCTGCTGCCCTGTGGCCTGTGGCTGGAGCGGCTGCGCGCGGGCGGACGGACGTGGGCCCTGGGGATGGCGGCCATGCTGTGCGGGGCTGCCATCCTCACCACGGGGCTGGCCACCTTCGTCAATTACATCCCAGACGACGTGTCGGACGTCCTGGGGGGGCTGACATTGCCCCTGCTGAGCGCGGGCTTCTACCCGCCCTCCGTGCTCTCCTTCCTGGGCGTCCCCCAGCCAATCGCTGGCATCCTTTTCCTGGGGGCCCTCTGCGGTGTGACACTTTGGGTCCTCGGGGTGCTGGCGACGTCTCCTGGACGACGCGGCCCCACCCTGGCGGCGCTCGGCTCCGCGCTCGCGACGCTGCTCCTCCTGGCCACCCTGCACCACGGCTTCACCCGGGATGACGACGCGGACCGCAAAGCCACCCAATTCCTGAAATCCGTGTGGCTCGCACCTCCCAGCGGGGCAGTGTCCTTCTGGCCCCACCCGGGTCGCTGATACTGCGCGATTTCGTGATTTGTCCTGTCTTGCTTGAAGGACAAACACACCGCCCGTCCTGACATGGGTAGAAGTGGCCCTCGCAACTTTTGCGATGTCCGCAAAGGTTTGTCAGTCCAGGTGCGTCAGCGTTCACCCAGCGTCAAAGACAAGCGGCCGAGAACATTGGCGCGAGGGCTCCCGGGAAGCGGGCCCAAGGCTTGCTCAGGTGCACCCCGGCATTCGTCCCGCCGCGCGTCGGCAAGGAGCCGTTGGTGCATCCCCCGTCCGTCATCCCGATGTCGCGAAACCTCCGCCATGCCTCCCGGGGCATGGCGCTGTTGATGGCCCTGGGCATCATCGCCTTCATCAGTGCCGCCGTCGTCGTGTCCCTGCGCAAGGTGGCGGCGGAGAGCGCGTTGCAGGCCCAGGAGCGCCGCAACCGCGAGGCCCACTTCGCCGCAGAGGCGGGGCTGGCCGAGGCCCGGGAGACGGTGCGGCTGCTGCTCGGAGGCAATCGCTCCTTCGGCCCCGTCTTCCTCGCGCTGGGCAACGCCTACAACAGCACGGGCCTCAACGGCTACGTCCAGGGTGAGGCGGGCCTGCCCAGCACCGCCGCCGTCCCCTGGTACGAGGTCATCCCCTGGACGCCCTACTCGCTCGCGGCCGCGTCTTCCGGAGCGGCCATCGACTCGGACGTCGCCTCCGCCAACCAGGAGCTGACCGGCCCGGACGGGGTGCGCATCTTCGACTACCCCACCCAGGAGCGGCTCTTCTACCGGGTCTTCCTGGTCGACGACAACGAGAGCGACGGCAACCGCAGCGCCGACATCAACAACCGTGTCTGGCTGGTGGCCGTGGGTGAGGTCCGCGGTCGCGACAACACCCAACCCCAGCGCGTCATCATCCGCGCCCTCATCACCAGCGGCCTCGGCGCCGGCGGCAGTTGCTCGCCCGAGGACGCCAACGGCTCCGCCAACAACGGCGAGTGCTGACCCCTTCTCTTCCTTTCAGTTCCTACCCCAGGACTTTCGCCATGCCGCGCCTCTACAGACTCATCATCGCCGCGCTGGCCCTCACCGTCCCCCTGGCGGCCTTCGCCCAGGACGGAGGGACCGCCTCCTACAACCCCTGCATCGACACCACGGGCGAAGACAAACAGCCCCCTTTCACGGCGGATGCCGGCACCCCCAGCGCCATCATCCTGACGCCCGACGGAAAGCTGCGGCTCAACACCAACCGCAGCGTGCTGGACCCGGAGCGAATCATCCTCCCGTTCGACCAGGAACTGGAGGCGCTCATCGTCCATGACAACGCCGGCGGCGGCGCCTCCAACACCCTGGGCTGGTTCTATTACGACGACCTGGTGAAGGGCGGGTACGTCGACATCCAGGACCCCGCCAACAACAACGACGACATCCTGCTCGACACCGACAACAACGGCGTGCCGGACTTCCACGAGGACCTCTACAACCTGAGTCCCAACCGGTACATCGGCCTGGGCCCCCGCTGTGGCGGCCAGGCGAAGACCTTCGTCCACAAGCGGCCCGACGGCACCAACGTGACGCTCCGCGAGCCGGACCTGCTCACCGGCCCCTGCAATGCCCCCACCAGCTACGCCGCCACGGGAGGCCCCCGTCGCTGGCCCGGCGGCGGGTATGGCGCCCAGCCGGGAGGAGGCGTCGTGGGCCGCAGGGTGGTGGACTACGCCAGCGCGCTCTTGACCAACGACTACATGAAGACGAGCAGCGCCGCGCTCGACCTCGTCAACGAGTACTTCAGCGACCGGGGCCTGTTCCCCCACATCCCCAACCTGCTCGAGCCGCGCGCGACGGAGAACGGCAACCGGGGCATCGGCAAGCTCATCTATCTGGCCACGGACGATGACGGCAACCACTGCCCCAATGGAAACACGGCGGGCGATTCGCCCACCGCGGAGTGCTTCCAGCCGCGCTTCGCCTACAGCGACATCAACGGCGTCAGGACTCCCGTCGGTCCCATCTGGGACAGGCCCTCGGGCGACGCCGAGGACGGCCTGCCGGACTACAAGGCCAGTGCCTTCGACAACCGGGGCATGCTCATTCCCGGGAAGAACCCGCAGGCCGCCCCCAACGAGGAGGACCGCCGGCAGAAGATGGGGCGCATCGAGGGCGGGCGGGAAATCGTCTTCTTCCTCGTCACCTACGTGGAGCAGGTCTACGGCGACGCCACGGACACCTGCTTCATGACCCAGACGATAACGCGTCCCGATGGCACCACGCGCCTGCAGTGCAACCTGTGGGGGCACGGCGACATCAACGTGTTCTTCACGAAGACGCTGCTCAACCTGGACCTGCACCAGACCGCGGGCAACATCGTCACCACCAAGGAGCTGAGGAGCGGCTGGCTGGACACCGTTGCCTACAACCGGCTGCGCTCCGCCACGTATGGAGACGTCCGGTTCAACTCGGCCCAGAACCAGACGGTCTACTCCTACTTCCAGCGCGCCGCCCACACGCTGGTGGGAGCCCCGGTGGACAACCCCCGCGTCTGGATTCTGGGCTGGGAAGACCAGAACTCGGGCGGCAACCGCACCTACGACGACACCGTCATCCTCATCAACAAGCAGAACAACGGCACGTTCAAGTCGGACATCGTGTCCAGCATCTCGCTCGACGTGGCGCAGGACTACACCATCACCTCCGTCGAGATGACCATCGACGACACGCCGTACCACAACGTCAATGGCGTGCAGGCCGACTGCAGTCCCAACATCAACCTGCCCAAGCCCGACGGCAGCGGGACGTACCAGCCTCGGCCCCAAATCACCTATCAGGTGTCGCTGGACTGCAAGATGTGCGTGGACCGCTGTGAGACGACCAACCCCGACTTCCAGCCCAATCCCAACCCGTCCTGGGTGACGGTGCCCTTCCCGGACGCGCAGGCCACGCCGGGCTCACGCGTCAACATCACCCGGTCGGTGAATGACTTCCTGGAGCGCGGCTACACCGGCTCGCAGTTGTGCTGGCGCGCCATCTTCGAAAGCCCCGGCGAGTCCTGCCAGCCGACCATCTCCAACGTCAACATCTCCTACAAGGCGCAGAAGGCCGGTCAGTACGGCCGCGCCTCCGTGCTGCCCGTGGCGAACACCATCATCTTCGGCCTGTCCGAGACTCCGGGCCGCACCTGGTACTCGCCCGACCCGTGGTACGAGAACTCACCGACTCCCTCGAACCGGCTCTATCCGTCCTACCGCATCTATGACCGGCGCCTGGACGTGTCCGAGCGCGGCCACGTGTACCTGCGCCGCCTCTATGAGCCGGAGAACCCCTCCAGCCAGAACGACGCATCGGACAACTGGGACCAGTGGAACGCGGGCAACCAGCTCAACCAATTCATCCGGACGACCAACCCGCTGGAGCGCCAGCTCTTCACCACGCTGCCTGGCACCACCCCGCTGCGCGTCACGCTGGAGAGCGTGTCAGCGGAAGGCAACAACGCCAGCCCGCTGTTCCCCACGGCGCTGACCGCCCCGGCCTCCAACGACGAGACGAAGAACTTCTGCATCGGCTCGCTCGCGGGCCGCTACGACCTGAACCAGGACGGCCTCTGCAACCAGAATGACCGCAACACCCTGCGCAACTGGCTCTATGGCTGGGAGAGCAACAAGTTCACCACCGTGCCGGGCGGGGAGACCGTCACACGGCGCACCTGGCCCATGGGTGGCATCAACCTGTCGACGGCGGCCATCGTCGGGCCGGCCAGCGAGCCCACCTGGGTCAAGCGCGCGTCGCCCAACGAGCAGGAGGCCTTCCGCAGCAACACCTTCATCGGGAACAACGCCCTGAAGAACCGGGACGCGGTGGCCTTCATCGGCAGCACCACGGGCTACCTGCACGCGCTGTCCCTCGGAGAGCTGCGCTCGGGAGACGACACCTGCACCAGCTTCAAGGACTTCCGAGGCTACTTCGCCCACGCCACGGGCTGCTCGTCGTCGCGCGAGTACGGCAGCGGTGATGAGCTGTATGCGTACCTGCCCGGCAAGCTCCTGCGCTTCTTCGCGGAGAACTACGTGCGCGGACAGGACAAGACGAAGCGCGCCACGGTGGACGCCTCGCCGGCGGTGGCGGCGGTGGACCTGCGCTCGGACGCCGAATACACGGCCGACAAGGGCCACGACCCCTCGACGGGCAACATGTGGAAGCTGAGCACGACGCCCGGGGACCGGCTGGGCGCCAAGACGGTGCTCGTCAGCCCCACGGGCCCCCGGCAGAGCGTCTTCTTCGCGCTGGACGTCACCAAGCCCGCGGATACGGCCAACGGCTACCCCGGCATCCTCTGGGAGTTCGACGCCCAGAGAGATCGCTTCACCACCGCGGGAGTCCCCTGCGCCACCGCGTCCAACAGCTGTCTGACGCTGGAAGAGACCTTCCGGGACTATTCGCCGGACCCCAACCTGCTGCCGGACACCAGCGGCTCGCGCCACAACCCCCTCCTGGTGCGCATGGACTTCGGCGCCAAGGGCGGCAAGAAGTGGGTGGCGGCCTTCGCCAGCGACTACACGCCCAAGAGCTACAACAACAAGGCCACGCGAGCCACGCTGTACCTGGTCGACGTGAAGACGGGGCTGCCCATCCAGGTGAACCAGAGCGGCGGGACGGCGCAGAAGAAGAAGCTCGCGGGAGTCGTGGTCCTGGGCGACGCGGGCGAGGGCATCGGCAGCGCCCCGGTCGCCATCGACGCCGACAACGACAGCAACTACGACGTCGTCTACGTGGCCACCACGAAGGGCCGCATCTTCCGCGTCAACCTCCGGGACGTGGACGCGTCGAGGGATTTGGGCAAGGCCGTCAGCGCGTGTGTCATCGCGGACGCCCGCAATGACCGGAACCCGGCCACCAACGCCAGGGTGCGCAACAACGACCAGCAGAGCATCTACTCCAACATCGCCGTGACGCAGGAGCGCACCGGCGCGGGTACGTCCGTGCGCATCTTCGTGGGCACGGGCAACAACCCGGACGACGACAACGAGGTCGCCGACCAGGACCCGCGTCCGCGCTACCACGTCATGGCCTTCGACGACCCGAACCCGCTGAGCGTCAACTGCACGGGCAGGAGCGTCGCGTGGGTGCGGGAGCTGGACGACCGGCAGGTGGTCTGGGGCGGCGTCACGGTGGACGACGAAGGCACCGTGCACACAGCCACCGCGGTGGGCACGTCCGCCAACCTGTGCAGCCTCGACGCGGACGAGAGCGGACGGATGTATGCCTACAGCGCCGCCCAGGGCACGCCCACGTCGGACAGCGGAAAGAGCCTGGAGGGCCATGGCCTCACGCAGCCGGTGGCCTTCGACAAGCGCGTCTTCTTCCAGGGCACCAACGGCATCACCAGCACCGGCGCCGGCAAGCAGTTCAACAACGAGACGGGCACCGGCAACGGCAGCACGTCCCGCACGCTCATCTGGGACGTGAGGCCGGGCGGCAACATCCAGGGAATCATCCCGTGAGGACCTTCATGCTCGCGTCACGACGTACGCGCCGGGGCGTCACCCTGCTGGAGGCCATGGCCACCATGACGGTGGTGGTGTTCGGCATCCTCGGGGTGGCGCTCGCGGTGCTCGCCTCCGCCAAGCAGAACCGCCGCAACCTCATCCAGGCCCAGGCGGGCCTCATCGCGGAGCAGGAGCTGGAGCGCATCTCCGCCATGAAGTGCGTCACCCCGGCCCCGGCCCGGCCCTGCGCCAACATCGAAGCGCTGGACCGCCAGACGCGTCCGGTGTGGTGGAGCTCCAATGGCACGCCTCGGGATGTCCTCCCCGGCGCGGGAGACCCCATCCGCCTGAAGTACGACGTCGCGGTGGACGTGGACCCGCCCATGGAGGGCGAGGAGCGAGGCTCACCGCAGCTCGTCCGCGTCGTCGCCAGCCAGACGCTGCTCAACGTCGTCAACGTGCGCGTCACGGTGAGCTGGCTGGACCCGGACGCGGGCCGCCGCGCCGTGGCCCTGCAGACACGGATGTCACCATGAAACCACTCCATCCCCCCCGGGGCTTCAGCCTCATCGAGATGATGATTGCCAGCACCATCGCGCTGGTGGTCATCGCCGGCGCCGTGTCCGCGGGCACCTACCTCCAACGGCGCGGCCTGCTCGAGGAGCGCACCATGGAGACCCAGAACGCCGGGCGCGCGGCGCGCGACCTGTTCACCCCCGCGATTCAACGCGCGGGCGAGGGGTTCGGCAGCGCGCCCCTGTTCCTGGGCGGCTCGAACGCCGAGGTGCGCTACGCCGTCTGGGCGAACACCAACGCGGGGCCCTCCGCCGGCTTCGCGCAGCCCACCGGCGTCTACGTGAACCTGCGCTCCGACGTGCTGGAAATCTATGAAGCGGATGCCACGCGCGCGCTGCGGATGATTGGCTGCGCGGGCAGCGGCACCGACTCCCGTCAGGGAGGCGTCGGGCCCCTCTGCCTGGACACTCCGGCCCCCGCCAACACCGACGCGGGAATCCCCGCCGGAGCCCCCCTCGTCCTGGCCGACCCGGGCGTGCGCGGCGCCTGCGTGGGCGTGGCCCAGGCCACGCGCAACGTCCCCTCCCCCGGCGGCAACAACAACCTGGGTTGGATACCGGGCGCGCCCGCCGCCTCGGCGTACTCCCCCACCAGCTTCTGCACCGGCACCGGGGCGGACACCTCCGCGCTGTGGATTGCCAACACCGACGAGGACCCGCTCCTGCTGCCCCTCTCGTCGCGCATCTTCCGCGTCAATTGGATCAGCGGCAGGCCCGTGCTGGAGATGGACCCGGACGGCGCGCTGGGCGCCCAGGAGTTCCAGCAGCTCTCGGAGGAAATCGAGCAGCTGCGCGTCCGCCTGGGCGTCGCCGACCTGGACAATCCGGCCGCCCCCCTTCGCTATTTCCCGGACACGGCGGCCGTGCCCCCCAGGCCCGCGGTGGACCAGTGCGACAACGCCGGTTGCTGGAGCCTCATCCCGGGCGACGCGGGCACGATGGGGGCCAGCGAGTTCGGACCGGGCAGCGCGCGCGACGAGCTGATGCGGCGCGTCCGCGTGGTGGAGCTGCTCATCACCGCGCGCTCGAACAGGCCGGACACCCAGGCATTGAAGCTCCTGGGAGACGCCGGCACGACGTTCGACGACGAGGGCAACCCCCAGGATGGCTACAAGCGGCGGCATTTCCTCATTCGCGTGCTGCCGCGAAACTTCGGGTACGCGGGGGGTTGAGATGCGGAACACACGACACGGCATGACACTGCTGGAGCTGATGGTGGCGCTCGCCATCCTCGGGCTCCTCACCAGCCTGGCGACGACGGGCTTCCAGGCGCTGACGCGCAACCAGCGCGCGGGCGCCGCCACGCGCACCATCCTCATCGCCGCCCAGGAGGCGCGGCAGCAGGCCCGGACGTCCCGGCAGGCCGTGCGCCTGGCGCGGACGACGACGTTCGAGAACGGAGTGAGCGTCCCGGCCCTGCGCTGGGAGAAGCCGGACTGCGCTCCGGGAGACACCTGGGGCACCCAGTGTCCTCGCACCGAGTGCATCTCCGCCGCCTGTGGCACGAGCGGCTGCACGTGCGCGCAGGTCGGCGACGCCATCCCCCTGCCCCCCGAGCTGGACATCACCAGCTTGCACGGCGTGTGCTGGCTGGGGGAGTCCGGCCGGCCCGTCTCCGGGACGCCCACGGCGATGTGTGACGCCTCCCGCGCGGCGCCGGCGGCGGGCACGCTGCGAATCCTCCGCAAGCGCCTGGGGCCGCAGGAAGTCGCCGTGCCGGACCGGGTGCTCAACGTGGACGCCCTCACCGGCAACGTCACCATGACGGACTGCGAGCTGGCGCCCACGGCCACGGGCTGCACTCCCTGAGCACGACATTCCGTGCCACAGTCGCCTCCTCCCAAGGAGGAGGCAGTGACGATGATGAAGCGGTTCGCCCTGGTGATGAGCCTGTGTCTGGCCCCGAGCGCCTACGCGGCGGATGACGTCGTGGACGTGTGGAAGGCCAAGTGCAAGTCCTGTCACGGTGATGACGGCAAGGCGCAGACCAAGATGGGTCAGAAGGAGTCCATCGTCGACATGAGCCAGGCCGCCTGGCAGGCGGCCGAGTCGGACGCGGAAATCCGACAGGCGATTGCCGACGGCTCCCCTCGCAACACGAAGATGAAGGCCTTCAAGGACAAGCTCACCGCCGCGCAGATTGACGCGCTGGTGGGATACATCCGCACCATGAAGGCGAAGTAGGGGCCGGAAGGCGCGCTGAATAACCCCGGGAGAGGCCGCGTCAGCCGAACACAGAAACGGAGCCGCCCATGAAGACCCTCTCCACCGCCCTCGTGTTCTGCCTGGCCATGGCGGGACTGTTCTCCTCCGTGCGCGCGGACGCGTTGACGACTCCCCGAATCGAGCCGGGCGTGTCCCGGCCGGAGCCCCTGTCCTTGCGTCCCGATGACGGCAAGGGCGGTGGGGACGGGGATGACAAGGGCGGCGACGACAAGGGCGACGACGAGGAGGACGAGGAGGACTACCGCTCCCGCTACGCGGGCATCTCCGGCGCCGCGGCGCTGGAGCTGGTGGACCCCGGCGTCCTCAACGATTTGATTCGCCTGCGCGCGGCCGCCCGCTACGGCCGCTACTGAAGCCTGGCGGCCCGCCCCACTTCAGGCCCGGTGCGTATCTGGGACTCGTCCTGGGCCTGGACCACGCGGGGCAGCGTCACCGAGAAGCACGTCCCCGCCTCCAGTGAGGACGCGACATCCACCCACCCGCCGTGGGCGGTGACGATTTGCGAGACGATGTAGAGCCCCAGGCCCAGCCCGTGACGGTGCGGCCGGGGCATGCCCGGCTCGGGCGTCGCGCGGTGGAAGGGCGCGAACAGTCGCGGGCGCAGCGAGTCCGGAATGGGCGGCCCCACGTTGTGGACCTCCACGCGCTGGAAGAGCGGATCACTCGCCGCCAGCCGCACGCGCACCGACGAGCCATTCGGACTGTGCTGCAGGGCGTTGCCCACCAGGTTGGAGAGCACCTGTCCCAGCCGCTCCTCGTCCCAGACGCCGGTTGACTCGCCGTCCACCTCCAGGTCCACCCGCTGCTGGGGATGGGCCGGCTCCAGCTCGGAGATGATGCGACGACACACCGACTCCATGCACACCTCGCGCGGGCGCAGGGGAATGCCTCCCGCCATGCGCGCGCGGGTGAAATCCAGCAGTTGTTTCACCAGCCGCGTCATGCGCTCGGCGCTCCCGTCGATGCGCTGCGCCACGCGCCGCACCTCCGGCGTCAGCGTGGCCTGGGCCAGCAGGGCCGCCGCGGACAGGCGCACCGCCGCCAGCGGGTTGCCCAAGTCGTGCCCCAGCACGCCGATGAAGCGCTCCTGGAAGCGCGCCTCCTCGTCCCGCTCCAGTTCCTGGCGGCGGCGCGCGGTGACGTCCCGGCTGATGCCGAACAGGCCGTAGACGGTGCCATCGCCGCGGCGCAGCACGCCCTTGGTCGTCTGCCAGATGCAGTCGCTGCCCGGCCCGCCCTCGGAGTCCTCGTAGGTGGCCGTGACGCCGGACTCCATCACCGCGCGGTCATGCGCCAGCGTGGGCCCCGCGACGTCTCCGCCCATCAGCTCCAGGTCCGTGCGCCCCAGGATGTCCTGAGGCGTCCGGTTGAAGGCCCGCGCGGTGGCGGGGTTGATGAGCACGTAGCGCGCATCCACGTCCTTCACGTAGATGGCGTCGGTGGCGCTCTCGATGACGGCATGCAGCAGGTCATGGTCCCTGCGCAGCGTCTCCTCGGCGGCCATCCGCTCCGTCAAATCCTCCAGGAAGACGACGGCGCCGTCCTCCCACGGAGAGACGCGCGCCAGCAGCCAGACGGGCCCCACCGACGACTGTCGGGCCATCCGCACCACCTCGGGCTCGCGGCGCACCGCCACCCGGACACATGCCGCGAAGAGGCCACATTCGCCCACCCACGGTGCTTCCTCGAGCAGTCTCTGGCGGACGAGCGAGCGCTCTTCGCGCCCCAGCCAGCGCTCCGCGTGCGCATTCGCGGAGACACACTCGAAGTCCAGGATGCCGTGCCCAGCGGAGCGAACGCTGCGCAGCACCATCACTGCTTCGGAGGGGGGTGCGCCCGCCCCGCTCATCACCCTGTTGATCCAACGGCCGGATTGCATGGCTGGCGTGTGGCACCCCCCAGCGATGCCTTGCAGGAGAGTAGGTCCTGCCCCGGGCATGCGGCCAACCCACCCCTGGTATGGCTGATTCGTGGAGGACACAGCATTCGGGGTCGCGTCGGCTCCGACACACGACAGGCAATGCGCTCTGTCGTTGACCTGTCAGGGGCATGCCCCTAATTACCCTGCGGCCCTCAGGGGTCCACTCATGGACACTCCTTTCACACAGAGGCTGGATGGCGAGGCGGCGCGGCAGGGCGGCGAGCCTCGCGTGGCGGGTGACACCTTCGCCCGGTTGCTGGCGGAGCTGCGCCCGGGACACCGCGCGCGCACGCAGGGCCTGAAGGGCTCCGCCCGGGGCCACGTGCTGGCGCGCCTGCACCGTGAGGCCCGCGCGCCGCTCGTCTGCGTGGCGGCGGACGAGGAGGCAGCCGATGCCCTGGCCGCCGACCTCGCCTTCTTCCTGGGCGGCACCGGCACGCTGCTGCGGCCGAGCGTGCTGCGGCTGCCCGCCGACGAGGTGCTCCCCTACGACGAGCTGTCCCCGGAGGCCGCCGCCGTCACCGAGCGGCTGGGCGCGCTGTTTCACCTGTCTCAAGGCACGCGCTTCCCGGTGCTGGTGCTGTCCCTGCGCGCGCTGCACCGCCGCGTGCTGCGCCCCGACGTCATGGCCGCGCTCACGGACCGGGTGGTGGTGGGCCAGGATTACGACCGGGACGCGCTCGCGCGGAAGCTGTCCCGGATGGGCTACCAGAACAGCCCGCTGGTGGAGGACGTGGGGACGTTCTCCGTGCGCGGCGGCCTGCTGGATGTCTTCAGCCCGCTCTACGACAAGCCGGTGCGCCTGGAGTTCTTCGGGGACACCATCGACTCCATCCGCGCCTTCGACCCGGAGTCGCAGCGCACGGTGGACGCGCTGAAGGAAGTGGACCTGGTGCCCGCGCGGGAGCTGCTGCTCACCGAGGACACCCGTCCCCGCGCCGAGGCCGCCGCCCGCGCGGTGGCCGAGCACATCAACCTGCCCACCATCCAGTTGCGCGAGCGGCTGGACGCGCTGCGAGAGGGGATGCCCGGCTTCGGACTCGAGGGCCTGTTGCCCGCGCTGTTCGAGGGCGGGCTGGCCACGGTGTTCGACTTCCTGCGCGCGTGGAGCACGGAAGCGCCCGTCTTCTACCTGGACGACCCGCTGGAGCTGGGGCGCGCCGCGGACGCGCTGTGGGACGAGCTGGAGCGCACCTTCGCCGCGGCCGAGGAGCGCAAGGACCTGGTGCGCCCGCCTGCCGAGCACTTCCTCTCGCGCGAGGCCGTCGCGGAGCTCTTGGGCGGATACCGCGTCGTCGAGGGCGGAGGCCTGTCGCTCACGCAGTCCGAGAAGCCGCCGGTGCTCTTCCAGTTCGGCGGCACTCAAGACTTGCGGGAGGCGATTCTCGCGCACCATGGCGAGGAGGGCGCGCTGTCCCCGCTGGTGGACCGGCTCCAGCGCTGGCGGGACTCGGGCGTCGCGTGCGCGGTGGCGTGCGGCACGCTGAGCCAGGCGGACCGGCTCAAGCGGCTGCTGTTGGACCGCAACGTCATGGTGAAGGTGCACACCGAGCCGATGACGGACGCGTCGACGCTGTACGAGTCGTCGGTGTGGGCGCACCTCTTCACGGGGGAGGTGAGCCAGGGCTTCGTGGACGGCTCGGGCGGGCTGGCGGTGCTGTCGGACGAGGAGATTTTCGGCGTCCGCGCGCGTCGGCGCGTCAAGCGCGGCAAGAAGATGGAGGCCTTCGGCGCGGGCTTCAAGGACCTGAAGGAAGGCGACCTCATCGTCCACACCGACTTCGGCATCGGCCGCTACTCGGGCCTGACGAAGATGGAGGTGAATGGGGTGCCCGGGGACTTCCTCGTCCTGGAGTACGCGGGCCGGGACAAAATCTACCTGCCGGTGGGCCGCATGCGGCTCATCCAGAAGTTCACCGGCGGCAACCCGGACACCATCCAGCTCGACAAGCTGGGGACGACGAGCTGGGAGAAGACGAAGAAGCGCGTCAAGGAGCAGCTCCTCAAGATGGCGGCGGAGCTGCTGCAAATCGCCGCCTCGCGCCGCGCCCACCCGGGCCACTCCTTCAGCGCGCCGGACCGCTACTTCGCCCAGTTCGAGGCGGACTTCGAGTTCGAGGAGACGCCGGACCAGGCCAAGGCGATTGAGGACGTGCTGGCGGACATGCAGAAGCCGGAGCCCATGGACCGGCTCGTCTGCGGCGACGTGGGCTACGGCAAGACGGAGGTCGCCATGCGCGCGGCCTTCAAGGCGACGCTGGACCGCAAGCAGGTGGCGGTGCTGGTGCCCACCACGGTGCTGGCGCAGCAGCACTTCCTCTCCTTCAGGAAGCGCTTCAAGGACTACCCCGTCGCGGTGGAGGTCATCTCCGGCATGAAGAAGCCGCCGGAGGTGCGGGAAATCCTCAAGCGCGCCAAGGAGGGCAAGGTCGACATCCTCATCGGCACCCACAAGCTCTTGGGCGGAGAGGTGGCCTTCAAGGATTTGGGGCTGATGATTGTCGACGAGGAGCAGCGCTTCGGCGTGAAGCAGAAGGAGTCGCTGAAGAAGTGGCGCTCCCAGATTGACGTGCTGACGCTGACGGCGACGCCCATCCCCCGCACGCTGCACATGAGCATGTCGGGCGTGCGCGACATGAGCATCATCGCCACGCCGCCTCAAGACAGGCGCGCCATCCGCACCTTCGTCATGAAGTACGACGCGATGGTGGTGAAGGAGGCGATTGAGCGGGAAGTCGCTCGCGGCGGGCAGGTGTTCTTCGTGAACAACCGCGTGGAGTCCCTGCCGTCCATGGAGCAGCAGCTGCGAGAGCTGGTGCCGCAGCTCTCCATCGGCGTGGCGCACGGACAGATGGGCGACGGGCAGCTCGAGAAGGTGATGCTGGAGTTCACCGAGCGCAAGCACCAGGTGCTCCTGTGCACCTCCATCATCGAGAGCGGCATCGACATCTCCAGCGCCAACACGATGATTGTGAACCGGGCGGACCAGTTCGGCCTCGCGCAGCTCTACCAACTGAGAGGCCGCGTGGGCCGCTCCAAGGAGCGCGCGTACGCGTACCTCCTGGTGCCCACGCGCCGGGCGGTGACCAGGGACGCGCAGCGGCGGCTGGAGGTGCTCCAGAACTTCACCGAGCTGGGCGCGGGCTTCTCCATCGCCAGCCACGACTTGGAGATTCGCGGCGCGGGCAACCTGCTGGGCGAGAAGCAGTCCGGCGCCATCGCCGAGATTGGCTTCGACATGTACGCGCAGCTCCTGGAGGAGGCCGTCGCGGAGCTGCAGGGCCAGCCGCCCAAGGTGCAAATCGAGCCGGACGTCACGCTGCCCATGCCCGCGCTCATCCCCGACGACTACGTCGCGGACGTGCACCAGCGGCTCGTCTTCTACAAGCGCTTCAGCCAGGCCAGCCACCCCGACGAGGTGACGGACCTGCGCGCGGAGCTGGTGGACCGCTACGGCGAGGCGCCCGACGAGGTGGACCACCTCTCCGAGTTGACGCTCTTGAAAATCGACATGCGCGACTTGCGACTGCGCGGCCTGGAGGTCGGCACGCAGCGGGTCGCGGTGACGCTGGGCGCGGACGCGCTCCTGGATGGACTGAAGGTCGCCGGGCTGGTGCAGCGCTCGAAGGGCTACTACCGCCTCACGCCCGACATGAAGCTCATCGCCCGCGTGGCGCAGGGGCTCCAGGGCCACGACCTCATCGCCGAGGCGCGCAAGGTGCTGAGGGACTTGGACCACTGCTCGCTGCCCCGGAGCTGAGCAGTCCCCCAACGAGAAGAGGCCCGGGACAATGAAGTCCCGAGCCTCTGTCTCGCACTCCAGCACGTCTCAAGCTCAGGCAGCTTCGATTTTCGCGACAGACACGGGACGCAGGAGAAACTCACGGGCGCCCGCCATGGCGCGAGCATCCTGGAGCACGTCTCCGGGCTGGTTGCCGTGGCCGATGAGGGCGCCTCGCCAGCCCATCCCCATGTAGTCCGCGCTGAGCTGGAGGCTCATCAACAAGGGCTGGGCAACGCCGTCATCCTCGTCGGAGGAGTGCGTGGTCACGAGCGACAGGACCTTGCCGCGCATCCGCTCACGGAAGCGCAGCTCCGGCAGCCGGAACCACCAGGACCAGTGCTCCAGATAGGACACCGCGCTGGAGGGAAGGCCGTACCAGTACACAGGAGCGACGATGACCAGCTCGTCGGCGGCGAGGGTCCGCTCGGCGAGCGCGAGCATCTCCGGGTTCGCGGGCCGTGCCGCGTAGCCGCCGGGAGCGTGGCGCAGGTCCTGGAAGGCCTCGTGCCGGTACTCATTCAAGCGGAGCCAGTCCGTCACGGTGCCGGGTGGCAACGGCTCAGCGGCCTTGCGCGCGAGTTGCTCCGCGTTGCCGTTCTCACGGGCGCTGGCGAGCAGGAAGAGGACTTTGCGCGGCGTCGCGGCGGAGGGGCTCATGTCGTCGGTCCAGAAAGGAAGAGGCCGGAGTGCGAGCACGGGGTGTTCGCCGGCTGCGACTTCATAACGACGGGAGCCCCGCGACGCACGAGGAGCCGCGCGCCCTTCACCGCTCGCCGCAGAAGTGCGCCACCGCGCGCGACAGCACGGCCTCGCACCGCACCAGGTCCTCGGTGGGGACGTACTCGCCCGTCTGGTGCGCGACGCGGATGTCGCCGGGGCCGAACACCACGGCCTCCGCGCCCAGCTCCGTCATCTGCGGAGCCTCCGTGCCGAACGGCACCGTGGTGGACGCGTTGCCACTGGCCTCCGTGAGGAAGCGCACCACCTCCGCGTCCGCGCGCGTATTCACGCCCCGGTCCGTGCGCAGCACGCGGATGTGGGCCTCGTAGGCGGGCTCGTCGCGCACCAGCTCCTGACGGATGGACTCCAGCAGCTCCGCCACCCGCTGCGTCGGCTGCCCCGGAATGGGCCGCCACTCCACCGTGAAGCGGCACGAGCCGGGCAGGATGTTCTTCGCCTTGCCCCCCTGGATGACACCCACGTTCACCGTCGTGAAGGGCGGCTGGAAGCCCTCGTCCAGCTCCTCGCGCAGCACCGTCATGGCCATCTGCTCCAGGCGATTCAGGAAGCGCCCCGCGCGGAAGATGGCGGACGCGCCCGTGTCCGGATACGCGCTGTGCCCTTCCTTGCCGAGCACCTCCACCTCCGCCAGGCAGTAGCCCTTGTTGGCGCGCACCGGCGTGAGCTTCGTGGGCTCCCCGACGATGGCGTGCCGCGCGCGGCCCAGTCCCGCCGCCACCAGCTTCTTGGCGCCCACCAGTCCCACTTCCTCATCCGCGGTGAGCACCACCATCAGCGGAGCCTGGAGCTTCGTGGCCCGCTCGGCGGCGTGCAGCGCGCAGGCGATGAAGCCCTTCGTGTCGCAGGCGCCGCGCGCGTAGAGCTTGCCTTCCTTCTCCGTCAGCTTCAGCGCGTCCGTCCACGCCGCGTCGTACGGCACGCAGTCGGAGTGCCCCACCAGCGCGAGCGCAGCGCGTCCGGTGCCGCCCTTCACTGCGACCAGATTCACCTTCTCCACACCCGCGTCATCCGTGTAGCGCTGACGCTCGGCGCTGAAGCCCGCCTTCTCCAGGCGCGCCTGCGCGTAGTCGATGAGCGGGGCATTGGGTCGCGCGGAGGTGGTGTCCATCGCCACCAGCTCCGTCAGGGTGGCCCGCAGCGCGGGCAGCGTGTCGCTCATGAAGACAACCTCCGGTGGCCGCGTCATGCCACCCCCTGGCGTCTGGCGCCAGCCCCCGGAAGGGACTCCTGTCACCCACGCCCCGTCAGGGATACAGCGTGCGCGCGAGCGCCTGGAAGGCGCGTCCACTCTCCTCCGCGAGCGGATGCCGGCCGTCCCGCAC
>NZ_JABXEM010000085.1:0-38153 GCF_013372595.1 Myxococcus sp. AM011 | reverse complement strand
TGTATAAGAGACAGGGGGGAGGTGGGTGTCCGTCCCCGAAGAGGCGTTCCGCCTCGGCCTCGATGCGGGTCCTGTAATCAGGATCCTCGACGAACGACCCTCCGCACCAACACTTCGTGCCGCTGCTGCTCGAGGTACAGCTGCTCTCACAGCCCGAGCAGTACGCCGACATCGCCTCCCGACACATGGGACACCGGTCGATGGGATTGTCCCTGCCGTTGTTCAGGCCACATCTGCGACAGTGGTAACCACTCATGGCGCTCCTGGCGGGTCGCTCGCGATTCGAAACGGCGCGGCAGGCGACACGAGAGCGCTCCGCGTGGCCGTCCACCGTCAGACAGCTGCAAGCCGGACGCCAGGACACTGCGCCAGAGAGAAGTCGAGCCGCCGTGGTGACGGCGCACGAGGAACGCGCGAGGGCCGCGTCCTCGCGGAACGAAGCGGCGTCTGGTGGGAACGCACCCTCCAACGGGGCAGCCCTCACGGCTCCGGTTGCTCAACCGGTCCGGGAGACGACTACACTCTCCAGCGGCATCCGAACGAGGTGCCGAACAGAGAGGAGCCTTCCCGATGCACGTCGAGCGGTGGGTTCATATCAAGGCGAGCCCCGAGCGGATTGAGGAGCATTTGAATGGGTGGGTTGGCTCCTTCAGGCTGCCACCGTCTCCGGGAGGGCACCGGGGCCCGCAGTGGTATTCGGGCCAGCGGCGCGGCCCTCGCCTCGTGATTCAGCGACAAATCCCTGTCTGGGAACCCGCGGCCGCGGTGTGGCGCCCCGTGTACTTCGTCGAGTCCGAGCTGGAGCGGGTGTCCGAGCGTGACGTCCAGGTCGTGACGCGGCTGGCGTGGCACCCCGAAATCATCGTCAGCCTCCTGGGGATGACGGGAGCGGCGCTCGCGGCCCATCGACTCTTGGCCGGGGCGCCGGAGTTCTGGGGACTCATGGCCCTGCTGGCTGTCGGCGTGAGCCTGCGCTGGTTCCTGGCGGCAAGACGTGTCCGGCGCGAATCGCGTGTCCTGTCGCACGCGCTGGAGATGATGGACTCCTGAAGTCGGCCAGGAGGAATCCACGCGGGGAGACCGCTTCGCGTCGTGCACGCGGAAAAATCGAGCAAGACGGCAACAACGAGTGAGACCTCCTCTCACTGCATTGTAGGTGTCAGAGACAGACAGCAAGATGCCGCGGTTTCCGCGCCCCCTCTGTCTCGTCGTGCCCCCCCAAGGAGAAGTCCGAATGACACCCTCGATGTCGCGACCCCACCAGGTCTCGAGCACGCCACGCGTCCACGCGCTGGCGCTGCTCGCGGCCGTCCTGCTCGTACTCCCCGCCGCCGCGCGCGCCCAGACGACGTACACGCTGTTCACCCCGGCCTCCACGCCCGCCGTCCCCTCCGTCACCAACGACTTCTCCGCCGTGGAGCTCGGCGTGAAGTTCCAGTCCGACGTCGAGGGAGACATCCTCGGCATCCGCTTCTACAAGGGCGCCGCCAACACCGGCACCCACGTGGGAAGCCTCTGGAGCGCCGCGGGCGTGCGCCTCGCCTTCGCCACCTTCACCGGTGAGACGGCCTCCGGCTGGCAGGAGGTGACGTTCTCCACGCCCGTGCGCATCAGCGCAGGCACCACGTACGTCGCCTCGTACCACGCGCCCGTCGGCGCCTATGGCTTCACCAGCGCGGGCCTGGCCTCGGCCGTGGACTCCCTTCCCCTCCACGCGCTCGCGGGCGGCACCAGCGGTGGCAACGGCGTCTTCTCCTACGGCGCCGCCGGCACCTTCCCGTCGAGCAGCTTCGGCAACTCCAACTACTGGGTGGACGTCGTCTTCCGCCCCGCCGCCCCCGTCACCCTGTGGCCCGCAACCGCCACGCCCGCCGTCGCGTCCGTCACCAATGACGCAAGCGCCGTGGAGCTGGGCGTGAAGTTCACGACGAACGTGAGCGGCAACGTGCTGGGCGTCCGCTTCTACAAGGGCGCCGCCAACACCGGCACCCACGTGGGCAGCCTCTGGAGCGCCAACGGACAGCGCCTCGCCTTCGCCACCTTCACCTCCGAGACGGCCACCGGCTGGCAGCAGGTGACGTTCTCCACGCCCGTCGCCATCGCCGCCAACACCCCTTATGTCGCCTCGTACCATGCCCCTGTCGGCGCGTACGCCTTCGACAACGGCGGCCTCGCCAGCGGCCAGGACAACGCGCCCCTCTTCGCGCTGCCCGGCAGCACCAGCGGCGGCAACGGCGTCTTCACCTACGGCGCCGCGGGCTCCTTCCCCATCAACAGCTTCGGCAACTCCAACTACTGGGTGGACGTCGTCTTCCAGGCCACCGGCGCCCAGCCGCCGACGCAGCCCCCGGGCAACACCTTCCGCCTCTTCGCCCCCACCGCCACGCCTGGCACCGCCACCGCCAATGACACCGCCGCCATCGAAGTGGGCGTGAAGTTCCGCGCGGACGTGGACGGACAGGTGACGGGCGTGCGCTTCTACAAGGGCAGCGGCAACAGCGGCACCCACGTGGGCAACTTGTGGAGCGCCGCTGGCGCCCCCCTGGCCTCCGCCACCTTCACCAACGAGACGGCCGTCGGCTGGCAGCAGGTGACGTTCACCACCCCCGTCGCCATCACCGCCGGCACCCCGTATGTCGCGTCGTACTTCGCGCCGCTCGGTGGCTACTCGTTCGACAACAACGGCCTCACCACCGGCGTGGATGCCCCTCCGCTGCACGCCCTGCCCGGCGCCACCACGGCGGGCGGCAACGGCGTCTTCGTCTATGGCGCCGCGTCCACGTTCCCCAACGGCAGCTTCCAGAACTCCAACTATTGGGTGGACGTCGTCTTCGAGACCTACGGACCTCCGCCCCGTCCGGGCGTCCACGGCGCGGGCCCCGTGCTGGTGGCCACTTCTCCCGGCAATCCCTTCACCGACTACCTGCGCGAAATCCTGGAGGCCGAGGGCATCGCCGCCTTCGCCACCACCGACGCCGGCAACCTGGGCGTCTCCGTCAACCTCAATGACTACAAGGTGCTGGTGCTCGGCGAGCAGACGCTGAGCGCGGCCCAGGTGACGCTCGTCACCACCTGGGTCAACGCCGGCGGCAGCCTCATCGCCCTGCGGCCCGCGGCGAACCTCCAGTCCCTGCTCGGCCTCAATGCCTCTCAAGGCACGCAGGCCAATGGCTACATCCTGGTCAACGCCACCCAGGCCCCGGGCACGGGCATCACCGCGGAGACGATGCAGTATCATGGCCTCGCGGACAAGCGCACCGTCGTCGCCGGCACGCGCACCGTCGCCACGCTCTACTCGGACGCCACCACCGCGACGACGTTCACCGCCGTCAGCCAGCGCACCGTGGGCACCGGCACCGCCACCGCCTTCATGTATGACCTGGCGAAGTCCGTCATCTACACGCGGCAGGGCAACCCGGCCTGGCAGGGACAGAACCGGGACGGCTCCTCCATTGGCCCGGGCGCGCGCGCCAGCGACATGTTCTACGGCAACGCGTCCTTCGACCCGCAGCCGGACTGGGTGAACCTGGCCAAGGTCCAGATTCCCCAGGCCGACGAGCAGCAGCGCCTGCTCGCCAACGTGCTGCACCAGACGAGCACCACGCCGCTGCCGCGCCTCTGGTACTTCCCCCGCTCCAAGAAGGCCGTCGTGGTGATGACGGCCGACGGCCACCCGGGCGGCGCCACCACCCAGCGCTGGAACCAGCACCTCACGGACAGCACCACCGGGTGCAACGTGGCGAACTGGGAATGCATCCGCGGCACCGTCTACGACTACGTGGGCGGGCTGAGCGCCACCCAGGCCAACGGCTACGTGGCGCAGGGCTTCGAGTACGCCCTGCACGTCAACACCGGCTGCGCGGACTACACGGCCAACACGTTGGACCCGAACTTCTTCACCCCGCAGCTCGCCAGCTTCGCGTCCGCCTTCCCCGCCGTCCCCGCGCCCGTCACCAATCGCACGCACTGCATCGCGTTCAGCGACTGGGCCACCCAGCCCAAGGTGTCGCGCCTGCACGGCATCCGCATGGACACCAACTACTATTACTGGCCCGACTACTGGGTGCAGGACCGCCCGGGCATGTTCACCGGCTCCGGCCTGGCCATGCGCTTCGCGGACGTGGATGGCACCCCGCTGGACGTCTACCAGCTCGCCACGCAGATGACGGACGAGTCCGGCCAGTCCTATCCGCTGCACATCGATACGCTGCTCGCCAACGCGCTGGGCGCCAAGGGCTACTACGGCGCGTTCAACGCCAACATGCACGTCGACTCGCAGCCGTCGGCGGGCTCCACCGGCTCGGCAGCCATCGTCGCGTCCGCCAAGCGTGACGGCGTGTCGGTCATCACCGCGAAGCAGTTGCTGGAGTGGCTGGACGCCCGCGAGGCCACCCAGGTGTCCACCGTGGCCTTCACCGGCACGGTGCTCACCTTCAACCTCACCAGCCCCGCGCTCAACCTGTCCCTCATGGTGCCCCGGCGCACCACGACGGGCCGCACGCTGGTGTCCGTCACCCGCGCGGGCTCCGCCGTGACGACGGTGACACGCACCATCAAGGGCGTGGACTTCGCCTTCATCGACGGCGCCCTGGCCGGCACGTACACCGCCACCTACAACTGAGTCACCCGCACCCCCAAGGCGCGGACACACTCCCGAGGGGCTCGACGCATTGCATCCGCGTCGGGCCCCATTTGCTTTCTGCTCCGATGAAACCCTGGAGGTCCTGACGCTGACGTGGGGTGCCTTGCGTCGGATGGCCCGCAGCCTCTATGACGCGCCACCGGGACGGCGCCCTGCTGGCGGCCTCCCGAAACAAGGACTCCACGCCCCATGCTCAAGAAGATTCTCGGCGGCCTCGCCGCCCTGCTGCTCATCCTGGTGGGCATCATCGCCACGCGTCCCTCGGAGTTCGCCGTGAAGCGCACGGCGACGCTGTCCGCGTCCCCGGACATCGTCTTCGCGCAGGTGAACGACTTCCACGCGTGGGCCGCGTGGTCTCCGTGGGAGCGGCTGGACCCCGCAATGAAGAAGACGTACTCCGGTCCGGAGTCGGGCGCCGGCGCCATCTATGAGTGGGCGGGCAACGACGACATCGGCCAGGGGCGGATGACGCTCGAGGAGAGCAAGCCCTCCGAGTCCGTCCGCATCAAGCTGGAGTTCATCAAGCCCTTCACCGCCACCAACACCACCACCTTCACCTTCACCCCCGTGGACGGCGGCACCGAGGTCGTCTGGGCGATGAACGGCGCCAACGGCTTCATCTCCAAGGCGATGGGCCTGTTCATGGACATGGACGCGATGATTGGCAAGGACTTCGAGTCGGGCCTCGCGAATCTGAAGACGGTGGCGGAGGCGGAGGCGAAGAAGCGCGCCGAGGCCGAGGCCGAGGCCGCGCGCGTGGCCGCCGCCGCGAAGGCGGAGGCGGAGAAGGCCGCCGCCGAGGCCGCCGCTGCCGCCGAGGCCGCTGCCGCCGCCGCTGGCATCCAGCCGGCCATGACGGCGCAGCCCACGCCGTAGTCGCCGCCCAGCCTGACTGCCTCGGGCAGTCCTCTCGACGCCTCCATGTCGCGGTCCACCCGGTCCGCGCGTGGGGGCGTCCTCGTGTCCGCCGCACGCAGTGTCGACCGTTGACACCTCGGGGCACCCGACCTGGCGGGTGGTGAACGCTCGCGCGCTTCCCGCATCCCTCTCTTTCCCAGACATGTGGCGGCGGGCGTAGACCGCGAGCGCGCCGCATCCTGGCGCCTTTCCCCTGGGAGCTGCTCATGCCGCCGCGAAGGACTCCGTCCAAGCCGACCCCTCCCCCGCCCAGCAAGACCGAACAACTGGAGCCCTACCGCGCACACCAGGAAGACACGGTGCTGACGACGGACCAGGGCATCCGCATCTCCGACACGGACAACTCGCTGAAGGCGGGCCTGCGGGGCCCCACCCTCCTGGAGGACTTCCACTTCCGCGAGAAGATGATGCGCTTCGACCATGAGCGCATCCCCGAGCGCGCCGTCCACGCGCGCGGCGCGGGCGCCCATGGCTACTTCCAGGTCTACGAGTCGCTGGAGCGCTACACCCAGGCGCGCTTCCTCACCGACCCCAGCCTGCGCACGCCCGTCTTCGTGCGCTTCTCCACCGTGGGTGGCTCGCGCGGCTCCGCGGACACCGTGCGCGACGTGCGCGGCTTCGCCACCAAGTTCTACACGCCCGAGGGCAACTACGACCTGGTGGGCAACAACATGCCCGTCTTCTTCATCCAGGACGGCATCAAGTTCCCCGACTTCGTCCACGCGGTGAAACCGGAGCCTCACAACGAGATTCCGCAGGCGTCCTCCGCGCACGACTCACTCTGGGACTTCGTCTCGCTGGTGCCGGAGACGGCGCACATGGTGATGTGGCTGATGTCGGACCGGGCCATTCCGCGCAGCTTCCGGCACATGGAAGGCTTTGGCGTCCACACCTACCGGCTGGTCAATGCCAGGGGCAAGGCCACACTGGTGAAGTTCCACTGGAAGCCGGTGCTGGGCACGCACTCGCTCGTCTGGGACGAGGCGCAGAAGGTGTCAGGCAAGGACCCGGACTTCCACCGCCGGGACCTCTGGGACTCGATTGAGCAGGGGAACTTCCCCGAGTACGAGCTGGGCGTCCAGTTGGTGCCCGAGGGCGACGAGCTGAAGTATGGGTTTGACTTGCTCGACGCGACGAAGCTGTTGCCCGAGGAGCTGGTTCCGGTGCAGAAGGTCGGCAAGCTGGTGCTGGACCGCAACCCGGACAACTTCTTCGCGGAGACGGAGCAGGTGGCCTTCTGCGTGGCCAACGTCGTCCCAGGC
This sequence comes from Myxococcus sp. AM011, assembly GCF_013372595.1. NCBI lineage: Bacteria > Pseudomonadati > Myxococcota > Myxococcia > Myxococcales > Myxococcaceae > Myxococcus > Myxococcus sp. AM011. Next base: position 31,331 of record NZ_JABXEM010000085.1, on the reverse strand, counting down.
ATCGACTTCACCAATGACCCGCTGCTCCAGGCGCGAATCTTCTCCTACCTGGACACGCAGCTGACGCGTCTGGGCGGACCCAACTTCGCGGAGCTGCCCATCAACAAGCCCGTCTGCCCGGTGAACAACCACCAGCAGGACGGCTTCGGACGGCAGACCATCAACACCAACCGGGCCAACTACCACCCCAACTCCATTGGCGGTGGCTGCCCGATGCTGGCCAATCCCAAGTCGGCCTTCGTCCACCGGCAGGAGCGCGTGGAGGGGCACAAGATTCGCGAGCGCAGCGGCAGCTTCGGGGACCACTTCAGCCAGGCCACGCTCTTCTTCAACAGCCTGTCGAAGCCGGAGCGCGAGCACCTCGTCTCGGCGCTCGAGTTCGAGGTGAGCAAGGTGGAGCGCGCGGAGATTCGCGAGCGCGTGGTGAACCAGGTGCTGGTGAACATCGACCGGCAGATGGCCGAGCGGGTGGCGCGCGCGGTGGGTGTCGCGCCGCCGAAGCCGCCCAAGGCCTCGGAGCTGGTGGCGGGCAAGCCCGCGCCCAAGCTGACGAAGGTGTCCCCGGCGCTCAGCATGGAGAACACGCCGCACGACTCCATCAAGACACGCAAGGTGGCGGTGCTCATCGCGGATGGCTTCCCGGGCAGGGAGCTGTCCCAGGTGCGCAAGACGCTGGAGGGGCTGGGCGCCCTGGTCGAAATCGTGGGCCCCACGCTCGCCCCCGTTGCCAGCGCGGACGGTGGCGAGGAGACACCGGTGAAGACGTTCCAGAACACGTCCTCCGTGCTCTTCGACGCGGTCTACGTCCCCGGCGGGGACAAGAGCGTGGCCACGCTGAGGAAGCTGCCCCTGGCGGTGGACTTCGTGCGGGAGGCATACGTGCACTGCAAGGCGCTGGCGCTGTCCGGCGCGGCCACCACGCTGCTGGACGCGGCGGGCCTGTCCCAGCCCATGGCCAAGGGGCTGGATGACGCGATGGGCGTCGTGCGCAGCGCGAAGAACGAGACGCGGGGCTTCGGACAGATGTTCGCCAAGGCCATCGCCGCGCACCGCCACTGGGTGCGTGAGTCGCCGCCCCCGGCGTAGCGTCAGCCGGGCGTCCGCCCCACGAAGAGGCCCAGCGCGAAGGCCGCCCCCATGAGGAGCAGCACCAGAATCATGGGGACGCCGCCTCGCGCCGGAGCCCTCACGGCCTGCGCCGCCAGTCCCGTGCCGGCCTGCTCCTCGGGGACGATGAGGCGGACCTTGATGACCGCCTTGACGAGCACGTCCTCCACGTCATGCAGGAAGCGCTCGTACTCCTCGGGCGCCAGCTCCAGGGGCTCGCCGTGGTGGGCCTCGTAGCGCTTCGCCACGCCCTCGAAGCCGCGCAGTTGGGCCTCGCGCTTCGACACGTCCACCCAGCCGCACACGACGGACGGGCCCGTGCCCTTGCGCGGAACCAGGGAGATGGATTGACGGGCCTGCTTGCCGCCCCCGGTGCTCGGGCCCTCGGGGTCGTCGATGCGCAGCACGCGGTGCGGCCCGCGCCCGTACATCTTCTTCCCCAGGGCGTCGCGAAGCTGCTCCGCGAGCAGCGCGGAGTGGTTGGCGAACATCGTCCGCAGCGCGGGGCCGTCCTCCGCCGCGGCGGCCACCTTTCCGGCGGCGGGCTCCAGCGGACTGAGCCGCACCACGCCCGCGCTGAGACCTGGCGAGGGAGGCTTCTCGCCCCCCTTCGATAGCCAGCCCGTGCCCTTCGCGGCCGGGGGCGGCTTCGGAGGCGCGGGGGCCTTGCCCTTCTCCGGCCTGAGCACGGGAGGCGCGGGCGGGCGCAGCTCCGTGGCGGGAGCGGCCGGGGTGCCATTGCTCCGAAGCTCGGTGGCGAAGGGCAGCAGGTCCTCCTCGCCGCGACTCTCGCCGGTGGTGAAGAGCTGGTACTCCTCGTCCCCGCCCTTCACCGCCGCCGCGGAGGTGTCCTCGTCGTCGTCATCCAAGGCGGAGACCTCGGGCGTCCGACCTCGCGCGCCCGTGGCGCCGCGACTGGCGCCTCGTGCCTCGACCTCCTGACCGCGTCCCGCCGCCGGGCCTCGGCCTGCCCCGCGCGCCTCCGTTTGGATGACCTCCTGCCCTCGGCCGCCGCGTGCCTCCGCCGCGCCTCCGGTCTGCGCCCGACCTCCAGCGCGGGCCTCCGTGACGATGACCTCCTGGCCCCGGCCCGCACCGCGCGCTTCCGTGACGATGACTTCCTGGCCTCGGCCGCTCCGGTCGTCCGAGGCACCCCTGCCACCTGCGCGTGACTCGGGAGGACGGGCCGTGGCGGCACGGCCCCCGGCAGCCTGTCCCTTGCGCACATCGGTGATGATTTCTTCCTGCTCGTCGAGCGGGCCGATGCGCGTCTCGGAGGGAGACGGCTCCGGGGGCGCCAGGCGCGTCTCCTCGGGGCGATAGGAGGACGGGATGTCCCGCGTCGCGTCCTCATCCTCCTCGGGCGCGATGCGCGTCTCCTCGTTCCGGCCGGGCCCATTGCCCCGCCTCTGTCCGTTCGCCATGGCCACTCCTCGCCCCGCCGAGGATAGCCCGGCCCGTGCCCGTTGGGTCAGCGCACGAGGCGAACCCGCAGCGTCCTGGCATCCGAGCGCCCCCGGTCATCCACCGCCCGTACCACGTACGTCCCTGGTTTCGCGTCCCACTGGAGCGACTCCCCCCGCGAGGCCGTGCCCACGAGCTGCTCGTCCACGAACCAGAACACCCGCCGCACGTCCGCGTCCGTCACCGCCGACAACGGCACCGCGCGCGAGGACTCCGACGAGGCCCGCAGGTTGTAGTCCACGCCTTCCTCGGGCGTGGTGATGCGCGGCGCGGTGCCCGTGCTGGCGCTGTGCTCCAGGCCGCAGTCCGCGCCCTCCGGAGGCGGCACCCGCCGTGGCAGCCCCGCCTTCTGGAACAGGCGCAGCAGGTCCGACGGCCAGAACTCGAACACCTCCGCGCGGCTGGAGGGGCCCGGTCCACACGCCCGCAGGCCCGTGCGAGTGTCCACCCACACCTCGCGGTGCACGTCACACGTGTGGATGGGCGAGGTGCCCGGAATGAACCACGTGTCCACCTTCCGCGAGCAGTGCGGCCCCGGCAGCCCCCCGGACAGCGCGCACACGCGCACGCGGCTGACGCCCGGTGGAGCCGACTGGCGCACGCGACGCACGTCCGAGTCCCGCGAGCGCACCGAGTCCACCAGCTCGAACATCAGCGGCGCGGCGGCCGTCTGTCCCACGAAGGCCGGGTTGGGCTGGCCGTCGAAGTTCCCCACCCACACCGCCACGACATAGGGCCCCACCACGCCCACGCTCCACGCGTCCCGGAAGCCGGTGGACGTCCCCGTCTTCCACGCCACGGGCACCGTGTCGCGCGTCCACTCGGAGCGAAAGGACTGCGCGGGGCGGCCCGCCGTGGCCAGCGACTCCAGCACCAGGAAGCTGGCCTCCGGGCTCAAGAGCTTCACGCCCTCTTCCACGGGGGCATCCACCGTCCAGCGCAGCGGGCGCAGATGTCCACCGTGGCCCAGCATCGCGTACAGCTCCACCAGCTCCGCCATGGTGACCTCGGCGGAGCCCAGCGCCAGCGAGAGGCCATAGTGAGACTCGTCGCGCAGGTCCGTCACGCCCGCCTTGCGCAGGAAGCCATGCAGGCCCGGCGCGCGGAGCTGCTTCGTCAGCGCCACCGCCGGCACGTTGCGGCTGCGCACCAGCGCCTCCACCGCCGGCAGCGGACCCGCGAACTCCCCGTCGAAGTTCTCCGGGTCATACCCCCGGAAGCCCAGCGGCGAGTCCTTCAACATGGTGCGCGGGTGCAGCAGGCCCTCGTCGAAGCCCAGCCCGTAGATGAACGGCTTGAGCGCGGAGCCCGGCGAGCGCTTCGCGTGCGTGCCGTCCACCTGTCCGTCGATGCGCGCATCGAAGAAGTCCGCCGAGCCCACCGCCGCGCGCACCTCCATCGTCCGCCAGTCCACGAGCATCGCCACCGCGTTGCGAATGCCCACGTCACGGCGCCGCTCCACGTACTGCCGGACGTGGCGCTCCAGCAATCGTTGAAGGGGTAAGTCCAGCGTGCTCGTCACGCTCGCGCCCACGGGGGCCCGCCGCAGCACGCTGCCCACGAAGTGCGGCGCGAGGAAGGGCAGGTCCTCCCGCCCCAGCACCGGGAGCGGCTGGGCCAGAAGCGGCCGGCGCTCGGTGTCCTCGGGGTGTTGCACCTGCCAGCGCTCGAAGAGGCGCAGCCGCGCCGCCGTCAGCGCCCCCGAGTCCCGACCCGGGTCCCTGCGCGCCGGGCTCTGCGGAATGACAGCCAGGGTGAGCGACTCGCCCAGCGTCAGCCGCGCCACGTCCCGGCCGAAGTACACGAGGCTGGCCGCGCCCACGCCCTCCACGTTGCGGCCGTAGGGCGCGAGGTTGAGATAGGCCTCCAGGATTTCGTCCTTGGACCAGGTGCACTCCAGTTGCAGCGCCCGCAGCATCTGCTGGAGCTTGCCGCCGGGTGTGCGCGACTCGATGCCGTAGCGGATGCGCGCGAGCTGCATGGTGAGCGTGGAGCCGCCCATGCGCCGCCCGCCCGTCAGGTACGTGCTCCACACCGCGCGCCCCAGGGCCACGGGGTTGATGCCCGGGTGCGAGCGGAAGTGCTGGTCCTCGTGGAGCAGCGTGGCCTCCACCAGGGGGGTGGGGATGCGCTCCAGTGGCACCCACAGCCGATACTTCTCGTCCGGGGACAGGGTGAGGCGCAACAGCCGGCCCTCGTGGTCGAACACCGCCTGCGAGAAGCCCAGCCCCTCGCGCAGCGGCGGCCGGGGCACCGCGGCATACAGCGCCGCGAGCCCCAACATCACCACCAGCACCTTGCGCCACCGCCGCCGAATCACGGCGCCGTCACCGTCACCTGCGACGCCACCGAGCGAGCGCGGACGCTCCGGTCATACATGCCCTCGGCGAAGGCCGGAGGCATCACGAAGCGGCCCGAGTGGGTCGCCTTGATTCGGTAGATGAACTCCGTGACGGTGGTGCCCGCCGTGCCGTAGAGCACCACCCGGTCCTCACGCACGTCCACGTACTCGGGGCTGAAGCTGGAGCGATCGCTTCCCACCGGCGGCAGCCACCCACCGGACACGGGCGCGGGCTCCGGCTCCCGGTAGGAGTTGTCCGGCGGCTCGTCGTCGGACCCGCCGCCCTCGTAGGACTCGTCCCCTTCGGAGGAGCTGTCACTTTCGGCGTACTCGGAGTCGCCCTCGGGCTCCGACTCCGGCTCCGGCTCCGGCTCCGGCTCGGGAGGCGCGGGCCGCTCCAGCACCACCTCGAAGCCGCCCGGCAGCAGGTCGGTGATGGCGACGTGGGACGTGTTGCCCTCCAGCCCGCGAAGCTTGAGGTGCACCTCCACCTCTCCGCCCAGCGGGACGTCCGTCACCACCTTGCCGTCCAGGTCCCTCAGCTCGCGATGCACCTCCAGTCGCTCGATGATGGGCGCCGTGGGCACCTGCGCGTCGTAGCCCGCCTGCGTCACCTGGAAGAACAGCGGCGCGCTCGCCCCGCTCTTCACCCGGACGGCGGTGGCCTGCTCGGAGAAGGCGACCTTGGGGAACAGTCCCTCCGGCACCGTCAGCGGACGCAACGTGTCCGCCACCTTCTCCAGCAGGGCCACGCCCGCGCGCGACGGCGTGCCCTGCTCACCCAGCGCCTTCGCGTAGGCCTCCAGGCCGAGGATGGCGTACGCGGAGGACAGCGTGTTGAAGCGCTCCTCCGCGAGCGGCTTCGCCAGCGACACCAGCATCTCCCCGGTGATGCCGGGGAGCCGCTCGGGGAAGTGGCGCGAAATCAGGTAGAGCACCTGCGCGTCGTAGACGAGCCCGTCATAGAGCGCCTCGTAGTCGTCCACCTGCGCCTCGCCGATGCGCACCTTCTTCATCGCGCGCGTGGCCTCCTTCTCTTGCTTGAGCAGCTTGTACGTCGCGCCGACGTACGCCGCCGTCAGGTCCACCGGCCACTCCTCCGCGGCGTTCGCGTCCAGCCACTCGCGCAGGACATTCACCGCCCCGCCGGGCACCTTGCCGTTGCGGGTGAGCACGTACTGCGCATAGGCCACGTTGCGCGCCTGGGTGAGGTCCTGCGGCTCTCTCGCCGCCAGCGTGCTCAGCCAGGTGAGGCCCCGGTTCAGCATGTCGACAGGCACCGCGAAGCCTCGCTCCTTCGCCTCGGTGAGGAAGTGCAGCGCGTAGATGCTCGGCAGCACGGGCGCATACGAGTTGGCCGCCCACAGGCCGAAGGCGCCCTCGTCGTTCTGCCGGGTGCGCAGCGTGTGGATGGCGGAGGCGAAGCTGGCGTCGGCCACCTGCGGCCCCTGACCCAACAGCTCGCGGCGGCCCTTGAGCGTCACGGCCGGGAAGGCCCGGCTGACGAGCTGCTCGGTGCAGCCATAGGGGTACTTCTCCAGGTACGCGGACAGGCCGCGCGCCAGGCCCAGCGGCATCGGCGAGGCGCTCACCTCCAACGTGCGGAAGGCGCCGTGCATCTTCCGGGACACCGCGAGGTCCACCTCGCCGTCCTTCACGTAGCCGCCCTTCACGGACGTCAGGAAGGGCACGGCGGGACGGACGCTCAGGTCCACGGACTGACGCCCCTTCTCCTTGCCCAGCGACGCGGTGAAGGCCAGCGTCCCCGAGCCGAGGACGGACTTCGCGCGCACGCGGAAGGTGGTGCTCCCCTCGCGGCCCTCATCGATTTTCAGCGTGCGCCGGGCCTCGTCCAGCACCTCCAGATGCTCGGAGGGCTTCAGCTCCAGCGTCACCTCGCTCCCCTTGCCCGCGCCCTCCACGCTGTTGGCCACCGCGACGCCCACGTTGAACTCGTCGCCGGGAGCCACGAAGGTGGGCACGCTCGGGGTGATGACGAAGGGCCCCCGGATGACAGCGCGTCGAATCGAGGCGCCCACGGACTCCTCGCCCACGGCGACCGCCATCACCCGCAGCTCGCCATTGAAGCTGTCCGGAACGGGGTACACGAGCTCGCGCTCCGTCTCGTCGATGTCGACGATGCCGGACCAGTACGCCACGGGCTTGTCCCGCTTGCGCTTGAAGGGGTTGAGGTTCTTTCCGATGGCGGCCTGGCCCTCGTCGTCGCCGCCCATGGAGGACACGGCCTTCGACACGGAGAACTCCGGCAGGAGCAGGTCCAGAATCTGGCCCGTGCGCACCTCCAGCGCGCGCTTCTTGAAGAAGTGCGACAGCGGGTCCGGCGTCGAGTAGCTCGCCACCTGGAGGATGCCCTCGTCCACCGCGTACACCACGGCGCGGCCCGGCTTGTTGCCCTTGTAGCGGATGCGGTACGGCTCTCCCGGACGCCCCTTCTCCGCGCTCGTCAGCGTCACCTGCAGGACTCGGCTGTCTTTGCTCACCGAGAACGGCACCACGCCGTAGCTCAGCGGGCTCATGAAGATCTCCTGCGAGTCCATGGCGCGCACGAACGTGACGTTGACGTACCCGTTGCCCTCGATGCCCGGCGGCAGCCGAATCTTCTGCACCGTGCTGGTGGCGTCCGCCTTGAACCAGGCCCACGCATGGACGCGCTCGCGCTCCAGGGTGATGAGGCCCGCGCCGGTGTACGGCGCCTTGATGTTCAGCTCGATTTCATCGCCGGGCGCGTAGTCCTGGCGGGAGAGCTTCACCTCCAGCTCCGCGTTCTTCTCCAGCGTGCGCGTGAGGTTGGCGTGGCCCGCCACGGTGTAGTCCACGCGGCTGAGCTCCGTGCCCTCCGCGTCCTTCACCACCACCACGAAGTCGCCGGGCTGCTCCGTGGACAGCGCGTACTTGAAGCCCGCCTCGCCGATGGCCAGCTCGCGCGTGCGCACCACGGTGTCGCGGCGCGCGGACTGGTAGGCGTACGTGCCATTGGGCTGCTGTGTGAGGACGGACACCCAACGCCGCTCGATGAGCTCCGCATTGAGGCCCTGCACGGCCTTCTTCTTCAGCGTCGGGTCCACGGCGATGAAGTCCACCGAGCGCGCCGAGCCCTGGCTCAGGTAGGTCAACCCACCATCCGGCTTGAAGCCGACGAGGTACGGCAGGGGAGACACCAGGATGGAGGCCTCCGAGGACACGCCTCGTCCACCCTCGGCCTCGTAGCCCTCCGCGAGCAACGACACGCGCCACGTCGCCTTCTCGAACTTCTCCAGCCCCAGCTCCAGCTCCACCTCACCCTCGTCGTCGGTGCTGGAGTTCTCCAGGCGCTCGCTGAAGGTGCGCGTGGCCATCATCGGGTCGTGGAAGGTGTAGCCCGGGTACTGACGGAAGCCAGGGTACCCCGGGCTGAAGGTCAGCTCCGCGGACACGAGCCGGTCCGCCGCGGCGATGCCGAAGAGGTTCTTCAGCGTCACCTTGCCCTTGAGTCCCTCGGGCGGCACCCAGCCTTCGAGCCGGTCGGTGTCGAAGCGCGTGGTGATGCGCATCCGGTCCGGGAGGAACTCCTCCACGCGCACCTGGGTGGAGCCGAGCAGGCTGCCCCGCAGCCCGTCCTTCACCACGTACAGGTTCACCGCGTAGTGGCCCGTGGGGGACGTCTCCTCCGTCGTGTACTGGAGCGCCTCCAGGCCGGCGGCGGAGAGGGAAAGCTTCTGCTTGTGCACCTCCAGGCCGCGAGGGTCCGTGACGGTCGCTTCCAGCGGAACGCCCGTGGGCGGCTGGCTCCAATCCGAGGGCTTCACCACCATGGCGACGTGGAAGGTGTCGCCGGGACGGTAGAGGCCCCGGTCCGAGAAGAGGAAGGCCGTCAGGCGCTCCGGAGTGGAGCCGCTCGTCACGCCGCCCACATCGAAGCGGCTGAAGTTGAGCTGCCGGTCCGAGCGGTTGAAGGGCAGGAAGGCGAAGTCATCGCCCTTGCGCGCCAGGTACGCGATGGGCGTCTGCTCGCGCGCGAAGTCGGTCAGCGTCGGGAAGGCCACGTGGCCATCCGCGCCCGTGGTGGCGCTGAGCACCGGCAGGCCGTTCTTGCCGAGCACGCTCACCGTGACGCCTTCCGCCGGGAGCCCCTCGCCCAGCGACTGGACGAAGATGTCATGCGAGCCGTCCGCGCTGTCCTTCACCACCAGGCCCAGGTCCGTCACCAAGAGGAGCCGCGAGTCCTCCTTGCCCGTCGTCCGCTTGTGCTCGGGGTCCCAGCTCTGAACCTTGAAGAAGAACAGGCCGCGACGCGCGGACGGGTTGTTCGCGGGGGTGAGGTACTCCGTCAAGTCGAAGGAGGCGTACTGCGCCTTGCCCCGGCCCACGCCTTCCAGCGGGCGCACCACGGAGAAGCTCTCCGTGATGTTCTGCTCGTCGAAACGGTAGTTGCTGAAGCTGGGGTGCGCGAAGCGGCCCTCCGTCTGGCTCACCAGGTGGTTGAGCTGGTCCGGCAGCACGCGGCCCAGTTGGAAGCGCAGCCCCTGGACGTCGCGCGAGAGGACGGTGACCTTCTTCTCGCCCGCGAGGCTGAGCAGGGCGCCCTCGTGGAGGATGCTCACCTCCTCGGGGAAGCGCGGCACGGCCTCGGTGCTGTTGAACTCCTCGGCCAGCACGTAGCCGCCGGCGGAGTGGGTGCCCTTCTTGAGCCGGATGTAGAGGTAGCGGCCCACGTCCGCGCGGATGCGGAAGCTGTGCAGCGTGGCGTACTCCTTGTCGGCGGGCACCGGGTCCAACGCCAGCTTCTCCGCCTTCGCGAGCAGCTCGTCACCGATGGTCCGCGCATCGCTCCAGGAATGGTTGGAGCTCGCGGCCTCGTCCGTGGTGGCGGGCTTGTCCTTGGGCAGCACCCAGACCTGGAGGTTCTTTCGCAGCTCCGCCTCGGTGACGCCCGTCGTCAGGTTGACGATGAGCACCTGCTCGGGCTCGTAGCGGTCATTGCGCACGAGCGACACGTTGGTGCCCGACACGCGGAAGTAGCTGAACATGCCGGGGATGGTGACCTGTCGCTCCTGTATCCCCTCGGTCCCCTTGCCTCCCCGCGCGGCCTGGACGCCGGATGCCATCCGCAACACCATGGGGGCCTCCTTGTCGGGGATGGGGATGAGGTCCGATTGGATGTAGGCCTGTCCCTTCAGCTTGTCGTAGGTGACGTTGAACTTGTGCTCGGGCGGGCGGGAGCCCAGCAGTCCTCCGCTGGGCACGTCGAAGCGCAGCGAGAGGTTGCGCACGAGCGAGGCCGGGTCCACCGGGTGCGAGAAGGTCAGCGTGGACACGACGCGCTTCTCCTTCGGATTGCGCGGGTCTTCGTAGAACTCCAGGCTGTTGATGGACGCGGTGAAGGGCTGCGATTCGAACCGCGTCTCATAGGACTCGAGCAGGATGTGCTCGGGGAAGAGCGAGCGGTCCAGCGTGACGCGGTACTCCTGTCCCACACCCCAGTCCGCGCTCGGGACGAAGGAGAGCGTCTGGTCATTGGACCAGCGCCACGCGCCAGGGTGCTCGGGCTTGAGGGTGATGCCCGCCGTCACCGGCTTGCCAATGGCTTCGAGCGGGGCCACCGAGCCGGTGAACCGCACGTGCACCGAGTCCCACCGAGGCGTGCCGTCATCGAGCGGAGTCAGCGACGGAGACGTGGCGCTGAGCGAGTAGCGCACCGGCTGCGGCCGACTCTGATACCAGCGGTAGCCGGCGTCCGCTCCGACGACGAGCAGACACAGGGCGACCACCGACAGGGCGATTCGCTTGGGATTGCGGCGAACCCATCCGAACAAGGCGCGCGCGAAACGGGCGAGGGCGAGGCCCAGCGCGACGGCCCAGGTGGGAGGCGTCCAGCGAAGCTCACCGAAGAGATGGCGAGCGATGCGGCGAGCGAGCCGAGGTCTCTGCGGGGTGGGTTCGGATTCGTTTGAGGACATGGGGTGTAGTGCGGCGGCGGGAGCCAGCCCGACGAGAGAGCAAGCACGGGGCCAGCGCGTCGCGATGTAAGCACGACGGCAGGGTGGAACTGAAACCGGGGGCTGTGTGCCGTCGACCGCGCGTCCCGTGCGCGAGGAGCCGCGAGACACAGCCCGCGCGGCTGGCTGGCCGCTCACCCGAGACGAAAATGACTCAGGAGGGAGGGCGCCAGGGAGAGGAGTGCCGAGCCCGCGGCGTCAGTGCGAGGGCGAGCCGCTGGACCAGGGCAGTTCGAACCAACGGCGCTTTCCCTCACCAGAGGGGTGTGCCGGCTGGGATTGCGGCGGGCTGTAGGACGGGCTGCCCCAGTCCGGAGAGTCGACGACCATCACCTCACTGCCACCTCGGTGAGGCATGAGGCGAATCAGGCCCACGAACAAGGCCGTCAAGGCCAGGACGGCGAAGACCCAGCGAGGGTTGCTCCATTGCAAGGACCAGCGACTGACCACCGAGAGTTGGGGCTGTTCACCCCCCTCGGACTTGTCGCCAGTGACGGGTACGGCCACGACCGCCGAGGCTTCGACGGCGGACTCCACGGTCGGCTGCCCACCCCTCCGCTCGCCGCCCGCACCTGATGCCTTCGCTCCCTCGTCCGAGGAAGTCGAAGCGACCGGCGAGGAGCGCTCGGCGGCCATTGCCTCGACCGAAGCCCGCAGAGCGGAGAGCGCCTCCATCGCCGATGCGAACCGCGCCGAGCGCTTCGGCGCGAGCAGCCTCCCCAGGAACACGCGCAGCGGCTCGGAGACCTGGAGGTGCTGATCGAACGACAGCACCAGTCCCTCGTCGACGAGGTCCGCGGGCTCGCGACCACTGAGCGCATGCACGAGCGTCGCGCCCAGCGCGTAGAGGTCGCTGGAGGGCTCCACCGTACCGCCGAGCTGCTCGGGCGGCATGTACCCGAATGTCCCGACGAGCGTGGACCCATGCGTCACGTCACGCGCCAGGTGGCGGGCCGCGCCGAAGTCCACCAGCGCCGTGCGTCCATCCGGCCGGAGGATGAGGTTCGCCGGCTTCACGTCGCGGTGCACCAGCGTGGGCGTGCGTCGATGCAGCGCCGAGAGCGTCTGAAGCACCTGCTCCGCCAGCGTCCACGCCTCCGCCTCATCCAGCCGCCTTCGCGAGATACGCTCGAGAAGCGTCTCCCCTTCCAGCAGCTCCTGCGCGAGATAGAGGCGCGTCCCTACCCCGCTGCCTTCCTTGAAGCTCGCGACGAAGCGCGGGATGTCCGGGTGCTCCAGCGAGCGCAGCACGGCGGCCTCACGCTCGAAGGCGTCGAGCTGCTCCACGCCGGGCACCAACGCGAACAACAACTCCTTGAGCGCGACACGCGTCCCCTGACCATCCACCGCCAGGTACACGCGACCATGCGGAGACTGCGAGATGAGCCGCAGCACTCGATACCCGCCGGGGGCCACGGCCGCGCCGCAATGGCCACAGCGAGCATTCTCGAGCGTGGCTTCACACACCACGCACGCCACGCTCGCCTCCGCTTCACGAAGCCCTGCCCCAGACCGGACACGTTCCATTCCACATCTCCCAGAGCCACTCCACGCCACCCGTTGGATGCGAATCCTATACCAGTCCCCGCCGGCCCCGTCCCGGCCCTGGAGTCCAGCTGCATGGCGACAAGGCGCATGCTTCGAGGAAGAGCCGAGGTGAGCTCCGCCCGCGCGGTAGCGCCTCTCACATCGCCCGGCAGTGCAAGGGCCGATGTCCACTCCAGCTTCCACGGCCTGGGTTGCCGCGCCCTGCTCCCGCGTCGCCTCCATCCTGACGTGTGTCAGTGGCTGTCAATGTCGTGCGGAGCATCCTGCCGTCCCCCGTGCGCTTGACAGAAAATCGCTCAAGGACAAAGTGCCTCTGAAGCCACTCATTGGAGGTGGACGCGTGGGTCAACAAACGGACGTTCTCGTTGTCGGCGCGGGTCCTACCGGTCTTGTCCTGGCGCTTTGGCTGACGCGCCAAGGTGTATCAGTCCGGATTGTCGACAAGAACGACGGGCCGGGAGAAACCTCTCGCGCCATGGTGGTGCAGGCCCGCACGCTCGAGCTCTACCGTCAACTCGACTTGTCTGACGCCGTGGTCGACGCAGGCTACCGCAACCCCTCCATCAGTCTCTGGGCCAAAGGCAAGCGTCGGGCACATCTCTCCTTCGGCGAAGTCGGGACCGATATCACGCCCTATCCCTTCCTCCTGGTGTATCCGCAGGATGCACATGAACGACTGCTGGTCGAACGGTTGCAGGCGCTCGGCGTCACCGTCGAGCGACAAACCGAACTGACCGCGTTCGAGGATAGAGGAGACCACGTCGCCGCGCGCCTGCGGACGCCGGATGGGAGCGAACAGGTCTGTGTCGCTCGCTATCTCGCGGGCTGTGACGGAGCTCGCTCATCGATCCGCCATCAACTCGGCGCGGGCTTCGAGGGCGGCACGTACAATCAGACGTTCTACGTCGCGGACGTTCAGGTGAGCGGTCTCGAGCCCACTGACGAGGTGCACCTCGCGCTCGACGGCACCGACTTCGTGGCGGTGATTCCCTATGGCCACGAGGGCAAGAGCCGGTTGATTGGCGCGGTCGTTGACGATCGCGCGGAAGAACTGACGTTCAACGATGTCGGGCATCATGCCATCGACAACCTGGGCCTGAAGGTCCAAGCGGTGAACTGGTTCTCCACCTACCGGGTCCATCACCGGGTCGCCGACCACTTCCGACGAGGCCGCGCCTTTCTGCTGGGCGATGCGGCCCATGTGCACAGCCCTGTTGGCGGGCAGGGCATGAACACAGGCATCAGTGACGCCATCAACCTCGCGTGGAAGTTGGCGGCGGTCGTGAAGGGCCAGGCCCTGGACGCATTGCTCGACAGCTATGAGCAGGAGCGCAAGGCCTTCGCACGCAAGCTGGTGGATACCACCGACCGCCTGTTTACCTTCATCACCACGGAAGGCGGTTTCGCCAACTTCGTGCGCATACACATCGCGCCGCTTTTCGCGGGCGTCATCTACAGCAGCGACCGCGTGCGCGAGTTCATGTTCCGGCTGGTCTCCCAGACATCGCTGAGCTACCACGCCAGTGCATTGAGCGAGGGCAAGGCCGGCGGTGTTCAAGGTGGCGACCGCCTTCCCTGGGTGGGAGGACCGGCCCAGGACAACTATAATCCCCTGTCCATCATCGCATGGCAGGTCCACGTCTATGGCACGGCCAGGCCCGACCTGAAGACCTGGAGCGAGCAGCGCGGCATCGCGCTGCATGAATTCGCGTGGCGCCCGGAGCATGAGCGAGCGGGGCTTGCACGGGACGCAGCCTACCTGTTGCGCCCCGACACCTATGTCGCGTTGGCCGACCCTCTTGGGACACCGGAATCGATTGAGCGCTACTTCGCCGGGCGCGGGATTGCGTGATCACACCTTGCTGGCGGTGAGGTACACGTCCGGGTCATGCCTCTCCATGAACCGGTCCGGGTTCTTCAGGGGCGTGAAGCCATACTGGGCATACAGTCCGTGGGCATCCCGCGTGGCCAGCAGGAAGCGCCGCAGCCCCTGGAGGTCCGGATGGGCGAAGACGGTCTCCATCAACCACTTGCCCAGGCCCTTGCCCTGCTGCGTCTCCAGGATGAACACGTCACAGAGATAGGCGAAGGACATCCGGTCCGTGATGACGCGCGCGTAGCCCACCTGCGCGCCGTCCGCGCCATAAACCCCGAAGAGGAGCGAGTTCCGCAGGCCCTTCTCCACCAGCGCGCGGGTGATGCCCGGGCTCCAGTACGAGCGCGTCAGGTAACCATGCACCACGTCCACGTCGATGCGGGCGGAGTCATCGGAGATGACGAAACCGCCCTGGCCATGAACCACATACGCATCGGACACGGAGGGAGGCACCACGGGCTGGGTCATGCGAGACATGTTTCCCAGCCCGAAGCGGCCACGCAAGCCCGGAATGCGGAACAGCGGGCTCAGCGCTTCGTCGCGCCCGCTTCCCGGGCCTCCACGGCCTTCACCCAGTCGGGCTTCACCGGCGTCGGGCGGTAGTCCTTGTCCAGCCGGACCTCCTTGCCCATTTCAATCGTCCAGCACTCCAGCTCGCGCAGCCACAGCTCGTGCAGGTGCGCACGCGCCCGCTCCGGCTCCATGAAGACATACGCCACGCGCGTCAGCGGCTGCCCGGGGCCCACCGCGCCGTCCAGACGCAGCGAGCACGCATCCAGCATCTCGCTGGCGGACACGTCGCGGCCGTGGACCACCATGCGCAGCAGCTTGTCCTGCGGCTCGTAGAAGCCGTCGAGCTTGTGCTTGCGCGCGTACCCCGAGCGGATGACGCCACCCTCCGCGTTGGCGCCCATGCGCGCATGCCCGGGCTTCGCCTGCGCGAGCGCGGTGGCCGGGTCCGCCTCCAGGTCATGGAACTGGACCAGGGAGACATCGTCCGGCCCCTTCAACAGGCGCCACGGCCCGAACTCCAGCCACCGACGCGACACCAGCCGCGCGTGGCCCTGCCCGCGAAACGCGCAGCCCCAGCCGTGCGGATAGTGCAGGTCATCCAGGATGGGCGCGGCGTACGCCTTGCCGTCGACCTTCCAGTCCGAATACAGGCTGGCGAATGACGCCAGGAAGAAGGGCAGCGGCGCCAGCTCCGCGAGCACCTGCCGCGCGTCCCTCGCATGAGGGCCCGCGACGAGCGCCACGGGAGACTCGACGAGGAGGAAGTTCCAGGAGTCGCCTGCCCAGACGGCCTTCGCGCGCCGCCGGGCCTTCAGCATGCGCGTCTCCAGCCAGTCCGCGCCGGGCGCCTGGTCCGTGAAGTCCACCGAGAGCGCGCTCGGGGACGTCTTCGGAAGGAGTCGGCTGACCATCGCCCGCACCAGGACTGGCAGGTCAGGACCCGACAGCCCCACCTTCATCTCCGTCTCCAACACCCTGAGACCTCCTGGCCCCCGCTACTTCGTGATGCCGAGGGTCTTCTCGAGCTCCGCCTGACTCTGGTTGAGGATACCCCGGTTGTTGGCGTCAATCACCAGCGCCGTCCCGTCGGCCTTGAAGACCTCCACCTTGAGGTACTGGCCACCGGAGCCATCGAACATCTCGTGCAGGAACTTGGAGTTGGCCACCACGCCGCGCGGGTCGACGAAGGTCTGCACCACCTGCTCAATCGGAGTGTCCGTCCCGTCGAGCGTCTTGCCGTAGAGCTTGACCAGGTCCATCAACTGCTCGTGCTCGCGCTCACCGAACCTGGTGGAGACGTTCTTCAGCTCCCGCACCGTGCCCGGCTCCAGCACGTCGATGCGGCGATTGGCCGTGAAGGTGACGCCGAGCTCCGCGGCGGCCTGCTTGCTGACGGTGACCTCCGTGACGCCCTTGCGCGTGCTCTCGAAGGTGGCCTGATACCAGCGCTGGGCGAGCGCGCCCTTGTCCGCGGACCCCAGCCCCTGGGTGATGCGCAGCATCTCCGTGTGGCTGGCGGCGACCAGCGCCTGCTCGGGATTCTTCGTGACTTTGAGCGCCTCCGCGTACGCGGGCGTGGCGCGCAGCCGGGCGGGGTCCGTCATCCGCGTGACGAGCTGCTCGGTGTACTTGGCCTTCAGCTCGTGGCGCACGGTGCCGAACGACAGGCCTTCGGGAGACTCGCGCAGCGCGGAGATGAGCTCCGACCTGTCCTTGATGAGCCCCTCGGCCTCCAGCGACTTCACCCAGGCGCCAAACGGAGATTTGTCGTTGTTGCCGCCCAGCGCGTCGAACGCCTCCGCGCGCGTGACGCCAGCGGGGAACTTGGGCTCGATGTAGCCGGTGGGCGCGTCGGTGAACTCCCCGAAGATGCCCTCGGCCTCCCTGCCGGACGGCTCGTACAGCTGCCGAGGCTCGGTCGTCCCCGCCTTGCGCTGGAGGAAGAGCTGGCCGTTCTCGTTCTCCACCCAGTGGTGGTCCTTCGGCAGCCCCTCGGCCTCCGTCGTGGGGTAGCCGCGATTGAGCGCCTCCGTCTTCCCCTTGCTGAGCTGCTCCGCCGCGACGTAGCCGCGCGCCGGGGCCAGTGAGCCCACCTGCGCGGCGTGCGTGTCGAGCTGCGCGCGCAGGTCGGCGATTTCGCGCTCCATCACCTCGCGCTGCGCCGCCGTGGGCACCTCGCCGCTGCCGTTGAGCTTCTGCAGCCGCGTGTCGATGCGCTGCTGCACCGCCTCCAGGTCCTTGATGATGGCGTTGAGCTTCTTCACCTCGAGGTGGGACTCGAAGCCCTGGGTGCCGTAGCCCGGCCGCCCGGTGAGCTCCTGAGTCACGCGGTCCTTGAGCTGACGGACCTGCCCCAACGGCCCCTCGTACTTCTGGAGCGTGCGGGCCGTCTCCATGTGCGCCTGGATTTGCGCGGGCGTGGCGTCGGGCCCCGCCTCGATTCGCACCCGCCCGTCGCCGTAGCGCACGTGCACGGTGCCGCCATCCAGCGCCGGGTTCGTCAGCACCGGCACCTCGCGCGGAGTCGTCAGGCGGGCAGCACCCTGCATCACCCCGTCCATGGCCACGCCGCCGCCCGCGCCGAACACGGTGCCCACCGTGCCGTCCACCACCGCGCGCTGGCCCACCTGCTGGAGGCCCGGGAGCAGGCCGTTCTTCCACGTCTCGCTCTGGAGGGACTGGTCCGTCGCGCCGCCCAGCGCGCCACCGACGCCGCCTTCCCATGCGCCCTGGATGGCCGTGCTCCGCAGCCGCTGGCCCACCGTCTGCTTCGCGACCTGTTCGACCGTCTCCGTTGCCGCCGTGGCGCCCGCGCCGCCCAGGACCTTGGGCAGCGGGATGACGGCGGTGCCACCCTCCACCGCGCCCACCACCGCCTGCTGCGCGACACCGTCCATGCCCAGCGAGTCGCCCTTGAAGTACGCCTGCGTGGCCACTCGCGTCGTCGCGCCCAGCGCCGCGTAGCCCGCGATGGCCAGCGGCGTCGCCGCGCCACCCGTGGCCACCACCGCCGCCGTCGTCACCACCGCGACGGCCGCCGTGGCCGCCATGTCCGCGGTGCTGTCCTTCGTCTCCTGCAGGTCCTTCACGTCGTCCGTGGCGTACGTGGTGCGCCGCTGCGCCGCCGCCGTGTCGCCCGTGGAGATGGCCGTCTCCGCCGCCGTCAGGTTGCGCTCCAGGCGCTCCGAGTCCGACTCACCCTTGGTGACGTTCTGGATGGTGTCGATGATGCCCAGACCGCCGCTCTGCTCGAACTGCTGCTGCGCGCGCAGGCGGTCCACTTGCTGCTTCGCCGCATCCGGCGCCTTGGGGTCGATGGCCCCCAGGTCATACATCTGGTCGACAATCTCGAACTTGTCGCGCCCGCCCAGCTCCGACGTCAGGTCCGAGCGCAAGTCGCGCTTGTAGAGGTCGCGGTACGCGGCGGTGATGTCATTGATTTGCGTCTTGGACTTGTTGCCGAGCACCTCGCGCAGCGCCGCCTCGTCCGTGCCCACGCCGTCCATGGCGCGGTGGAGCTGCTCGGCCGCCGCCTGCGCCTGTCCCAGCGTGTCGTTGGCCGCGGGAGGGTTGAGGTAGCGCAGGCCCACCTGCGTGTCCGCGCCGCCCCAACTCTTGACCTCGGACTCCAGAGAGCGGCCCGTCTGCTGCTGGAACGCCTCCTTGAGGGCGGGCATGTCCTCCGGCCTGGTGTTCTTCAGCACGTCGAGGATGGCGCTCTCGTCCGCGCCGAACCAACCCTGGGTGGCGCTGCTGATTTGCGCGGCGCTCGCGGCGGCCGGGTTGTCCTCCATCAATCCCCGGGCGCGGGCGTAGTCCTCCTTCGACAGCTTGCCGCGCAGCTCCGACTGGAGCGCCGCGTCCGCGAGGAGGACCTTCTTCTGCTCCGGGGGCAGGTTCTTCAGCGTGTCGAAGACCTTGTCGCTGTCCGCGCCGAAGAAGCCCTGAAGCGAGTCATGGACCTTGGAGCGCGCCGCGCCCGCCTCCAGCTGCGTCACCTGCTCCGGCGTGGACGCGCGGGTGGTGTCCAGGAGGCTGTTGAGCTGCGTGCGCTGGGCGGCGTCCAGGCGGGGCCCCAGCGCCTGCTTCATGAACTCCTCGGGCGTGGCGGCCCGGATGTCCGGATGGTCCTTGCCGTACATCTGCTGGAAGGAGCGGGCAATGGACTGACGCTCCGCGGGGGTGGCGTCGCGCAGCGTGTTGACGATGGCGTCCTTGTCCCCGAAGAAGCCCGTCTGCTCCTGGATGGCCGCGGCGCTCGCGTTGCCCTTGTTGCCGGACAGGATGTTGTTGACGCGCGTGAGCTCATCGCCGCCCAGCTCGTCGCGCAGGACGGAGTCCAGATTCTCCTTGTAGTGCTCCCGGAAGGACTGGCGGATGAGCGCGATGTCCGCCGGAGTGCGCTTGTCCAGCGTCTTGAAGATGGCGGCCTCATCCGTGCCCCAGCCGGTGAGCCCGCCCTTCGTCGCGCGGTACAACTCCGTGGCGTCCTTGGCCGCCTGCTCCCGGGTGTAGCCCGGCGTGACGCCTGGAGGACCCGCGGGCGTCTGCCGCTGCGCGGGCACCTGGGGGGTGCTGGCCGGAACGAATGAGCTGGCGTTGGTGGCGCGGTTGCCCGCATTGCGCGCCGACGTCGCGGCCTGCTGGGCGAACGTCGTGGCCTGCTTCACGGCCTGCTCCGCGCGAGTCAGCTCCGCCTTGGGCGCCTTGTTCTTCTTCGCCTCCGCGAGCGCCGCCTGCGCCTGCTTCAGCGCGTCCTGTGCCTGCCTGGACGCTGCTTCCGCGCGAGCCTGCGCCTGGGCCGCCTGCGCTGCTTGAGCCCGAGCCGCCTCCGCCGCCGCACGGGCCGCCGCTTCCGCCGCCTGCTGCGCCGCGCGAGCCGCACGCTCCGCCGCCGCCGCGCTCGAAGCGCCTGAATCCCCTGTACCCGTGGCCCGAGTGGAACCGCCCTCGTTGACTCGCATGCCCCCAACTCCGCGAAAGTCCGCCACGGCGGACATGGACCTACACGAGTCCAGCCCGCAACGCGGCTTCACTCGTCATCATGAAAGAGATTATCCGAGATTGCACCGCCCCAGTTGTGTGAGTCAGGAAGGCGGGTCGGCAATGCAAGACGTCCCAGGTCGCCTCAGGCGTCCTTCTCCTCCAGGCGCACCTTCACGTCGGTGATGATTTTGAGGCGACGCGGCGGGTCTTCCTTCTCCGCGGACAGGTCCGCCTGGACGCGCATCTCCATCTCACTGCTCGCGGGCCAGAGCCTGTCCAACCGGAACACGGTCTCCCCCTTCGTCTGCGAGCGGATCATCATCCGCTCGGAGCCATCCGGGCGCGTCTGGTATTCGGCCGGCACCGGCTGGTTCTTCGACGTCTGTTGGATGAGGAAGCGCGTCCCCGCCCTGCTCCCCTCCAGGGAGAACAGCTCGAAGCTGGCCGTCCCCTGCGTCCCCACGGGGCCGCTGCCATACAACGGCTGATCCCACCGCGCTCCCAGGCCAATGGCTTCCTGCGGAAAGGGGTTGCCCACGAACTGGAGCGCCTTGGCCAGGTCTTGCAGTTCCCTGCGCCGCCGTGCGTCAAGCTGGGCCGGCGGCTTCAAGTCGAGGGAGTTGCCCCGCCGCCCGGACAGCCCCGTGCCGGAGAGGCCCGGCAGGAACGCGAGGCTCTTGCGCACCTCGTCCACGTGCTGCTCGGGCGTGCCGGGTTGGACGAGCAGGTCCACCGCGTCGAGCGTGAAATCATAACGCGTGTCCCCCTCCGGCGAGACGGACTGGACGTGGATGATGAAGGTCATCCGCGTGGAGGGCACCGGTGGCGCGCGGCGCGGGGTGCCACCCGTCTCCACCGTCACCGACGAGAAGTGGAGCGCGGAGACGACCTGCTTCGACCCGGGCGAGGGCTTGAGGAGCAACTGACGGCGCGGCTCGCGGCCCTGGGTGACGAGGAGCATGGCCTCGACGCTAGCCCGGCCCCTTCATCCGAGCCAAGCCGGCGCAGGCACAATCACAAGCAACAATTCCACGAATATCTCGTTCCAACAGCGAATGCCTCCCTGTTTCTCTCCATCCCTGAGAAAACGAGTTCAATCAATACCACCCCACTGGGTGCGGCTTTACCCAACCCGGAGACTCAGAAAAAACAGCATTCCTTCGATTTTATCTTTTGCTTGAGTAATCCGTGGATTCATCATTTCAAACACTTTACAAAGCGCCCCGTCACAACGAGGGGCACCCATGGCCAAGGCGCGAGACAAACATCCTTTTGTATTGCCAGAGTTCTATGTCCCCTGGCCGGCGCGTCTGAATCCAAACCTCGAAGCAGCCCGGGTGCACTCCAAGGCCTGGGCGCGCGAGCTGGGTATCATCGGCGCGCCCAAGGACGGCAGCGCCCCTGAAATCTGGAGCGAGCGGAAGTTCGACGCGATGGATTACGCGCTCCTGTGCGCGTACACGCATCCGGAAGCGCCGAGCCCCGAGCTGGACCTCATCACGGACTGGTACGTCTGGGTCTTCTACTTCGACGACCACTTCCTCGAAATCTACAAGCGTCCGCAGGACCGCGAGGGCTCCAAGGCGTACCTGGACCGGCTGCCCCTGTTCATGCCGGTGGACCTGTCCACGCCCATGCCCAAGCCCACCAACCCGGTGGAAGCGGGCTTGGCCGATTTGTGGATGCGCACGGTGCCCACCAAGTCGGTGGAGTGGCGCAAGCGCTTCTTCGAGAGCACCAAGGCGCTCCTGGACGAGTCCACGTGGGAGTTGGACAACATCAGCGAGCAGCGGGTCTCCAACCCGATTGAGTACATCGAGATGCGCCGCAAGGTCGGCGGGGCGCCGTGGTCCGCGGACCTGGTGGAGCACGCCGTGTTCGCCGAGGTGCCGGACCGAATCGCCGCCAGCCGGGCGATGCTGGTGCTGAAGCACTCGTTCGCGGACGCGGTCCACCTGCGCAACGACTTGTTCTCCTACGAGCGGGAAATCCTGGAGGAGGGCGAGCTGTCCAACGGCGTGCTCGTCATGGAGCGCTTCCTGGACATCGACCCGCAGTCGGCGGCCAACCTGGTCAACGACGTGCTCACGTCGCGGCTCCAGCAGTTCGAGAACACGGCGGTGACGGAGCTGCCCTCGCTCTTCGCGGAGCACGGCCTCAACCCGGTGGAGCAGGCCAACGTCCTCGTCTACATCCGGGGGCTCCAGGACTGGCAGTCCGGCGGCCACGAGTGGCACCTGCGCTCCAGCCGCTACATGAAGCCCGCCTCCGGCCCTGGCGCCGAGCTGAACCTGCCCTTCCCGGGGCTGGGCACGTCCGCGCTGCGCATCCCCCTGTCGCCCGGCGCCCTGGGCCTCAAGCGCTTCAAGAGCTTCGCCCACGTGCCCTACCAGCCGGTGGGCCACCTGGTGCCGCCGAAGTTCTACATGCCGTACACCACGGGGCGCAGCCCCCACCTGGACGGCGCGCGCAAGGACTCCAAGGCGTGGGCGCGGCGCATGGGCATGCTGGACGCGCTGCCCGGGCTGCCCGGCGTGTACATCTGGGACGACCACAAGTTCGACGTCGCGGACGTGGCGCTGTGTGGCGCGCTGATTCATCCGGACGCCACCGCCGAAGAGCTGAACCTGACGTCGGGCTGGCTCGTCTGGGGCACCTACGCCGACGACTACTTCCCGGCGTTCTACGGCTACACCAAGGACATGGCCGGGGCGAAGCTCTTCAACGCCCGGCTGACGGCGTTCATGCCGGATGACCCGTCCACCAGCACCGCCGTCGCGACGAACCCGGTGGAGCGGGGACTCGCCGACCTGTGGGCGCGCACCGCGGCCAACCTGACGCCGAGCGCGCGCAACCTGTTCCGCAAGGCCATCCAGGACATGACGGAGAGCTGGCTGTGGGAGCTGGCCAATCAGATACAGAACCGCGTCCCGGACCCGGTCGACTACGTGGAGATGCGTCGCAAGACGTTCGGCTCGGACCTCACCATGAGCCTGTCGCGGCTGGCCCACGGCGACGCGATTCCGGCGGAGATCTTCCACACCCGGCCCATCCGCTCGCTGGAGAACTCGGCGGCCGACTACGCGTGCCTCACCAACGACGTCTTCTCCTATCAGAAGGAGATTGAGTACGAGGGCGAGCTGAACAACGGCGTCCTCGTCGTCCAGCGCTTCCTGGACCTGTCGCCCACCCAGGCGGTGGAGGTCGTCAACGACTTGATGACCGCGCGGATGGAGCAGTTCCAGCACACCGTCGCCACCGAGCTGCCATCGCTCATCCG
Organism: Myxococcus sp. AM011; assembly: GCF_013372595.1. Taxonomy (NCBI): domain Bacteria; kingdom Pseudomonadati; phylum Myxococcota; class Myxococcia; order Myxococcales; family Myxococcaceae; genus Myxococcus; species Myxococcus sp. AM011. Next base: position 8,220 of record NZ_JABXEM010000085.1, on the reverse strand, counting down.
CAACTTCAACCTGGACGCGCGGGCCCAGGAGAAGCTCAACCTGTACGTCGTGAAGCTCCAGAACTGGATGGCCGGCGTGCTCATCTGGCACCAGACGGTGGACCGGTACAAGGAGTTCGAGCTGCAGGGCACCCGCAAGCCCATGCCTCACGTGCACGGCCCCACGGGGCTGGGCACCTCCGCGGCCCGAATCGCCTCGCTGTTCAGCAGCCTCCGCCAGTCCTGACTCATTCGTAATCCCAACCCTTTCCCAGTCTCCCCACCTCTGAAAGACAAGGTGTCCTCATGGCGAACTCGAACAAGCCCGGTAACGAAGCGGAGAACCAACTGTTGAGCCTCGGGACGGCGGCGGCGCGGCAGCTCGCGACGACGACCAAGTCCGTTCCGCAGATGCAGGGCATCTCCTCCCGGTGGCTGCTCAAGCTGCTGCCCTGGGTGCAGGTGTCCGGTGGCGTGTACCGCGTCAACCGCCGCATGACGTACGCGGTGGGCGATGGCCGCGTGACGTTCACCACCGCCGGCGCCAAGGTCCAGGTCATCCCCCAGGAGCTGTGTGAGCTGCCCCTGCTGCGCGGGTTCGACGACGTGGAAGTGCTGCAGGCCCTGGCCAACCGCTTCGAGCAGAAGGAGTTCAAGGCGGGCGAGGTCATCACCGCGAAGGGCCAGGAGGCGGACTCCATCTGCCTCATCGCCCACGGCAAGGTGAACCAGATTGGAGCCGGCAAGTACGGCGACGAGACGGTGATTGGCGTGCTCGCCGACGGCGACCACTACAGCTTCCAGGCGCTGCTGGAGTCGCAGGACTACTGGACCTTCACCGCGAAGGCCGTCACGCCCTGCACCGTGCTGATGCTCCAGCAGTCGGCGTTCGAGGCGGTGGTCGCCCTGTCGCCCTCGCTCCAGAAGCACATCGAGCAGTTCAAGGCGCTCTCGAAGAAGAAGCAGGACACGTCGGGCCAGGCCGCCATCGAGCTGGCCGCGGGCCACACGGGCGAGCCGGTGCTGCCGGGCACGTACGTGGACTACGAGACGTCCCCGCGCGAGTACGAGCTGAGCGTCGCGCAGACGGTGCTCCAGATTCACAGCCGCGTCGCGGACCTCTTCAACGAGCCGATGAACCAGACGGAGCAGCAGCTGCGTCTGACGGTGGAGGCCCTGAAGGAGCGCAAGGAGCACGAGCTCATCAACAACCGCGACTTCGGCCTGCTCCACAACGCCGACCTGAAGCAGCGCATCCACACCCGCTCCGGCCCTCCGACGCCGGACGACATGGACGAGCTGCTCTCCACGGTGTGGAAGGACCCGTCCTTCTTCCTGGCGCACCCGCGCGCCATCGCCGCCTTCGGCCAGGAGTGCAACCGCCGCGGCATCTACCCCACGAGCGTGGAGCTCAACGGCAACATGGTGCCCGCGTGGCGCGGCATCCCCATCTTCCCGTGCAACAAGATTCCCGTCTCCGACTCCCGCACCAGCTCCATCCTGCTGATGCGCGCGGGTGAGAAGAACCAGGGCGTCGTCGGTCTGCACCAGGCCGGCATCCCCGACGAAATCGAGCCCAGCCTCTCCGTGCGCTTCATGGGCATCAACGAGAAGGCCATCATCAACTACCTGGTCAGCGCGTACTTCTCCGCCGCCGTCCTCATCCCGGACGCGCTCGGCATCCTGGAGAGCGTCGAGATTGGCCGCTCGGAGTAACGGAAGGCCCACGCCATGACGAACCCAAACAATCCAGGCGGCGGTGGCATGGACTCGCAGCTGACGAGCTTGAGCACGGCGGGTGCTCGCCAGCTCGCGACGACGACCAAGACTGTTCCGCAGATGCAGGGCATCACCCCCCGGTGGCTGTTGCGCATGCTGCCGTGGGTGGAGGTGACGGGCGGCACGTACCGCGTCAACCGTCGCCTGAGCTACGCGGTGGGAGACGACCGGCTCAACTTCGGCAACGTGGGCGCCCGGGTGGAAGTGCCCGCTCAGGAGCTCCACAAGCTGCCGCTGCTGCGCGGCTTCGAGGGTGACGACTCCGTGTTCCAGGCCCTGGCGAGCCGCTTCGTCCAGAAGGAGTACAAGGCCGGGGACTCCATCGTCGAGGCAGGTGCTCCCGCCGAGCACGTGTTCCTGATTGCCCACGGCAAGGCGAAGAAGCTGGGCAAGGGCAAGTACGGGGACGAGCTGACGCTGGACACGCTCGCGGACGGCGACCACTTCGGTGACCAGGCGGTGGTGGAGTCGAACGACCACTGGGGCTTCACCGTCAAGGCGACCACGGCCTGCACGGTGCTGGCGCTGCCGCAGCAGGTGTTCGAGGCCCTCATCCTCCAGTCGCCCGCGCTGCAGGCGCACGTGGAGCGGTACAAGGAGCGCCTGAAGAAGCCCCAGGACAAGATGGGGCAGGCGGCGATTCCGATGGCCGCCGGACACTCCGGCGAGCCGTCGATTCACGGCGGTTATGTGGACTACGAGCTGGCCCCGCGCGAGTACGAGCTGAGCGTGGCGCAGACGGTGCTCCGCGTGCACACCCGCGTCGCGGACCTGTTCAACGGGCCGATGAACCAGACGGAGCAGCAGCTCCGGCTGACGATTGAGGCGCTGAAGGAGCGGCAGGAGCACGAGCTCATCAACAACCGCGACTTCGGCCTGCTGCACAACGCCGACCTGAAGCAGCGCATCCACACCCGCTCCGGCCCTCCGACGCCGGACGACATGGACGAGCTCTTGAGCCGGCGCCGCAAGTCGCGCTTCTTCCTGGCCCACCCGCGCACCATCGCCGCGTTCGGTCGGGAGTGCACCCGCCGCGGGCTGTACCCGACGGTGGTGGACGTGCAGGGCACCAAGGCCATGGCGTGGCGCGGTGTTCCCATGCTGCCGTGCGACAAGATTCCCATCACCGAGCAGCGCACCAGCTCCATCATCGTGATGCGCACCGGTGAGTCGGACCAGGGCGTCATCGGCCTGACCCGCACGGGGCTCCAGGACGAGGTCGAGCCGGGCGTGTCCGTGCGTCGCATGGACATCAGCGAGAAGGCCCTCTCGTCCTATCTCGTCAGCACCTACTTCTCCGCGGCGCTCCTGATTCCGGACGCGCTCGGCGTGCTCGAGAACGTCGAACTGGGCAGCTGAGGTTTCGCCACCGGAGCGGGCTCGAAGGTGGAGCCCGCTCTTGTGCGGAGCGCGGTTCGGTGCGGGCTTCGGCGCGCGGCGAAACGGACCAGGGTAACACACGGACCGTCGAGCCCCCGGAAGATACCCCTCACCTGAGAGCCTCGCGAGCAGAGGGGAGAGCGGGGCCGGGTAGGTTTTCCGGCACGCACTGGCCCACGGGCCAGGGCCTGTCCGAGGGGGCCTTCCCATGGTTGCCATTCCCGAGATGCATGCTGTTCCGACGCCCCGCTTCTGGGTTCGCCCGGATATCCGAGGGCTGGAGGCCCAGCACGCGAGCCACACCCGGCACACCTTCGCCCCCCATTCGCATGACATGTTCTCGCTCGTCAGCATGGACCGGGGCGCGGAGGCACTGCTCATCCGGGGCAACACGGTGGTGGCCCCCGCGGGCCGGTTGTTCGCCCTCAATCCCGGGCAGATGCACTCGGGTCGCGCGGCGGACCCCGGCGTGGGCTGGACGTACCGCATCCTCTACATCGCCCCCGAGGTGATGGAGGCCGCCTCGCGGGAGACGGCGTCCGAATCGCGCGGGCCGCCGGACTTCGCGGCGCCCCTCATCGACGACCCCGCGCTGATGCGGGCGTTCTCCCTGGTGTTCGCGGGCATGGTCGACCCGAGCACCTCCACGCTGGAGCGCGAAGCGGACCTGCTTTCACTGCTCGTTGGACTGGTGAATCGGCACGCGGCCTCTCATGGAAGCAGTGCCAGGGCGACCCCCTGTGCGCCGGGCGTGCGTCGCGCGAGGGCGCTCATCGAAGCGAGTGTGACTCGCAACATCTCGCTGACGGAGCTGGCACGCGAGGCGCGACTCAGTCCCTGGCACTTCGTGCGCAGCTTCCGGGAGCAGACGGGCCAGACGCCCCAGGTGTACCTGCGCTGCCTTCGAGTCCGTCACGCACAGCGACTGCTCGCCACGAGCATGCCGATGGGCGAAGTGGCGCTCGCCTGTGGCCTCGCGGACCAGAGCCACCTGGTGAAGCAATTCACCCGCACCCTCGGGGTGACTCCGGGCGAGTACCGTTCCGCCGTACACGCGCCTCGGTGCGTCTCCCGGACGTAGAGGCCACGAGAGCGCAACGGCGTACAAGACGCTCCGCGCGAGCCTCTCTACCTTGGAGGTCATCACCTTCGAGGAGAGAGGTCCTATGCGGCTTGGACGCTGGATGGTGTCGTGTGTGCTCGCGGGCTGGGTCGCGGGCTGTGGTGGGACGCAGGAGTCGTCGGATGCCACCTCCCCGGAGGTGGTGCCACTGGAGGACGCGACGCCACTGTCACTGTCGCCCGAGGACGCCACGGTGCTGGCGGGACAGGGCGCCCTGGTCCTCCCACGCGCCCTGCCCGTGCTGGGGCGGAGCATCACCGCGTGGACGGAGCAGTGGTGGTACTGGACATACAAGGTCCCCGCCGAGCGCAACCCCGAGCTGGTCCTCGACGCGGACTGCGGTGTGGAGCAGTCAGGCCCGGTGTACTTCGTCCCGGCCTATGATGGCGCGACGACCTATCAGCGCACGTGCCGCGTCCCGTTCGGCAAGCGGGTGCTCGTACCGCTGTGGATCATCATCAATGACTTCCCGTGCCCCGACCCCGACTTCAAGCCCGCGCCGGGCCAGACGCTCGAACAGTTCCTGCGCGAAGGCGCACGCGGCTTCAATGACCTCATCCAGGACGTGAGCGTCACGGTGAATGGAAAACCCGTGCCCTACTCCGCCCACCGTCACACCAGCCCCCTGTTCACCTTCTCCGCGCACCCGAGCCTCGTGGGCCAGTTCCCCGACCCCTGCCTCACCGGCACGCCACAGCAAGGCGTGAGTGATGGGTGGTGGCTGATGCTCGCGCTGACGCCGGGAAAGCACACCGTGCACGTCACGGCCCTCTCGCCGATGGGAACTCCCATCGACTACACCTATCGCCTCCACGTCGGGCTATAGCCACACATCTCGGGCTCTCGGGCTGGGTCCCCACGGACCAGGGCCCTTTCCACCCCGGGCCATCGCCGACGATTCCAAGCTGACGTGTCACGGAACAGCCCTGACGTGTCCGTGACGCGTCCGCTCCCATTGGCCGCAATGATTCGCATGGGGTTGGCGGCTCCACTTCGCTCTTGGACAGGCGTCTTCTCGCCACGGGTCCAACGCTTGCAGCACGCCTCGGCGCGTGCAGCGCGGCCCTGGCTCGCTGCCGCAAGGAGAAGGACTCCATGACGCAGCTCCACTTCATTCCGCTTCACACCGCCACGCACACGCTGGCGCGCTCCGTGACGCGGCTTTGCTATCGCCACCATTCCGAGGACCTTCGCACCTCCACCCTGGAGGCCACGCGATGAGTTCCTCACAGGGTCCGCGTGGAGTCCTTCTCGCCGCGCTGCTGCTCGTGGGCACGACGGCCTCGGCGCAGGTGACCTTCGATTGTCAGACGCTCCAGGAGCGCGCTCCGGCCACGGGGCTCGGCGCCAATCCGAAGGCCGTGGCGTCCGTTCCTCTCGCGAAGCAGCAGCAGGGCTACGTGCGCGTGGGTGGCGGATGCGAGGTGTCGCGCTTTGGCCATGACTCCGCGCACGCCGAGGTCATGGTGCAGAACGCTCCCGACGGGGACTTCGGCTGGCGGTGCAAGGGCGCCGACCCCGCGCTCGTCATCAATCCCGCGTGGGCCAAGGCCTCCGTCACCTTCTGCAAGGCCAGCGCGCCGAACGTCAGCAGCCTGCGCTTGCAGTGCAAGACGCTCAGCGCGAAGACGGGCCCCTCGCGCAACCCGCTCGCCGAGGTGTCCCTCACGCCGCAGCTCGCCACCGAGGGCTATGTCGTCGTCTCCGGCGGCTGTGATTCCTCCCACGCGCTGAACGGCTCCATCCACGCGGAGAACATCGTCGTCTCCAAGCCCACGGCCAACGGCAAGGGCTGGCGCTGCCAGGCCGCGGACCCGCCGAACCATCCGCAGGACGCCACCGTCACCGCGTCACTCGTCGCGTGTCAGCTCGCGGTGGACCCCGCGCAGGCCGCCCTGCTCACCCCCAAGCCCGCGCTGCGCTGCGCGGTGAGCCAGGGCGTGAAGACCTCGGGCGTGGCCTATCCCCGAGCGCTCGCCGCCGCCACCGGCAAGGTCCTCAGTGGTGGCTGCGACCTCTCCTACGCCGGCAATGGCTCCGCTCATGCGCAGTTCATGGTGCAGCACGGTCCCCAGGCGGATGGCGCATGGTCCTGCTGGGGCGCGGACCCGCCGCTCATCAGCAACCCGGGCAGCGCGCAGGCCAGCGTGTTGAGCTGCGGCATCACCACCGTCCCCGCCACCACACCGCTTCCCACGCCGGCGCCGACTCCCACGCCCACCCCGACGGCGCGCAAGAACCCGGTGCTCATCGTCGGCGGCACGCTGGCGAGCGAAATCCTCTACTGGACGTTGGAGAGCCGGTTGGACCGGGATGGCTACCAGCGCTTCTTCTTCGAGCTGCCCAGCGGCGGACTGATTGATTTGCACGAGAGCGCGCGCCAGCTCAAGTTCAAGGTGGCGGACGTGCTGCTCCAGACGGGCGCCAGCAAGGTCCACTTGATTGGCCACAGCCAGGGTGGCGCGGTGGCACGGGCATACGTGCGCGATTTCGGCAATGCGTCGGTGGAGAGCATCATCAGCCTGGGCACTCCCCACAAGGGCACCAACGATGACCCGATGCTCGCCCTCGTGGCGCGGCTGTTGTTCAACTGCACCGGCAGCGCCGCGGACCCGCTGCCCTGCAAGCAGATGAAGGCGGGCTCGGCGTTCATCGCGGAGATCAACACGCGCCCGCCGAACGACCCCATCTACTACACCAACATCAACACCTTGCACGACGTGTTCACCAAGGCGGACTCGAACGGGAAGATGGACAACTGCGACCGGACGAGCCCCTCGGGTGAAGCGCTGCAGTGCAACGTGACGGTGCAGGACTTCTGCAAGGACAACCTCGTCGAGCATGTCGGACTCGCGTCGAACGGGGTCGTCTACAGTGGCATCCGGCAGGCGCTGGAGCATCGGAAGATAGCGCTCAACTGCACGGAGCTCTGAGGCCTGCTGTCTTTCATCCATCCGCCGCCCGCTCGTGGGATGCACCCGCGCGCGGGCGGCGTTCGACGTTCCTGGCCGTGACGCGTTCAGCTCGCGTCGGTCGCCACCTTGGCGAGCATGCCCAGGAACCCGGCCCAGCCCTGCAGGTAGTCACTGCGGTCGACCGGCAGCTCGAAGCGGTCGTGGATGACGGTGACGCGGGTACGGCGCCCTTCCTCGAGAGATTCAAGGAGCCACGTCACGCGCGACATCGGCTTGTCCGGCTCGCCCCGCCAGTCGGGCCAATCGGTGACCAGGCGCTCGTTCTCGACCTTCTCGAGGATGCGGGTGGGGCCGCCCGCCACGGTCCTGCCCTCGCAGGTGTAGCTCCAGCCATAGGAGATTTCGCCGCGGTCCACGTCGACGCGCGCGGCGCCAAAGAGCCAGCGGTTCATCAGCTCGGGGACGAGCAATGCGCGGTACACCTTGGCGGGCGGCGCGGCGATTTCGATCGACGCGCGCACCTCGGGGGCTCCGCTGGTGAAGTCGGGCAGCGTGATTTGCGTGCCCTCGCGAAGGTGGTCCTTGAGGTTGCCGGTGTGGATGCGCCACAGGTCGTCAATCACGTGACGCGGCCTGCGATACGGCAGTTGACCTCGCACGGCGTGGAGGATCTCCAACGAACACGTGTCCGGGCCCTCTCCGGGCTGGAGCGTGTAGGTCACCTCGGTCGGGACGCCCTGAATCGTCCAGCCGAACCCGAGGCGGCGGCCGGGCTCGAGCGTCGTCACGACCTGGTCGCGGGTGGGCTCGCCGGGAGCACCGAGGGTGGCCTTGCCCCAGAAGCGGTAGGTCCCACCGAGGCGCGGCTCGACCTCGGCATGCGCGGAGAACCAGTGACGCAGTTCGGCCGCATCGGTCAGTGCGCGGAAGACCCGCTCGGGCGGGGCCGGCAGCTTGAAGGTGAACTCGTGCTCGAACGACGGGCTCATCGGGGTCTCCTCTTGGGGGAACGTGGGGCGCGAGGCGCGGGGACCTGGGGTGGGA
>NZ_JABXEM010000084.1:0-38324 GCF_013372595.1 Myxococcus sp. AM011 | reverse complement strand
GCCCACCGCGCTCGCGGCGACGCCCCCTTCCCGTCCTCCCGCGACGGACTCGCACGCTCGGCACACCGACCCCCAGAAGCCCTCCACGCCAGACGCGGGCACCGCCGGCTACGCGTGCCCGATGCACCCCGAGGTCCAGTCCGACAAGCCGGGTGGCACCTGCCCCAAGTGCGGCATGAAGCTGACGCCGACGAAGCCCGAGGACACCGCGCCGTCCAAGAAGCCCGCTCCCGTCCATGAAGGACACGGAGCCCATCCGTGAGACTGCTCACCTTCGCCTGCGCGCTGCTGTTCGCGGGCGGCTGTGCCTCCATCCAGAAGGAGCGAGGCCACGCGGAGGTCGCCACCCTCGTCGAGGAGCGCATCGGCCGCAAGACACGATGGAACCAGGGCACGCCCGAGGACGCGGAGGTGTCGCGTCACCTCGATGGACTGCTGAAGGGCGCCCTCACCTCCGACCACGCCGTCGAGGTGGCCCTCCTCAACAACCCCGCCCTGCAATCCACCTATGAGGACCTGGGCATCTCCCAGGCGGACATGGTGCAGGCGGGACTGCTCACCAACCCGTCGTTCGATGCGAGCATCGGCTTCCCGCTCACCAACGACGGCGTCAGCGAGACGGAGTTCTCACTGGTGCAGGGCTTCGTGGAGCTGTTCACCCTGCCGCTGCGCAAGCGCGTGGCTCAGGAGCAGTTCATCGCGGACACGCTGCGCGTCGCGCATGAAGCGCTCGCCACCGCCGCGGAAGCACGCAAGGTGTTCAGTGAAGTCCAGGCGCGACAGCAGCTCGTGGAGTTGCGCCGCATGGTCCTCCAGGCCGCCGAGGCCGCCGCCGAGTTGGCCACGCTCCAGCATGGCGCGGGCAACATCACCGACCTGGAGCTGGCCACGGAGCAGGCAGCCTCCGAGGAAGCACGGCTGGAGCTGGCGCGCGAGGAACTCACGCTGGTGGAGGACCGCGAGCGACTCAATCGGCTGCTGGGCCTGTGGGGACCTCGCACCGAATGGGCCATCTCCGAGAAGCTCCCGGCACCGCCCTCGGAGGAGGCGACCCTGGAGCGACTGGAGTCGCTCGCCATCCGGCAGCGGCTCGACATCGACGCCGCGCGCAAGCAGTCCGAGCTCTTGTGGAACGCGCTGGAGCTGGCGCGCAGCACGCGCTTCTTCGGCCGCGTCGACGTGGGCCTCCATACGCACCGTGACGCGAACGGTCCGCGACTCTTCGGGCCCACGCTCACGCTGGAGCTGCCCATCTTCGACCAGCGACAGGCGCTCATCGCCAGGCTGGAGGCCCAGCATCGACAAGGCGAGCGTCGTCTCGCGGAGCTGTCCATCAACGCCCGCTCTGAAGTTCGCGCGGCGAGGGCCCGCCTGCTGACGCTCCGAGGCGTCGCCGAGCGCTATCAGCGCGTCGTCCTGCCCTTGCGCGAGAAGGTCGTCGAACAGTCCCAGCTCCAATACAACGCGATGCAGATTGGCCTCTACGCGCTGCTCGACGCGAAGCAGTCCCAGGTCGAGGCGTACCGCGCCTTCATCGAGACTGTCCGCGACTACTGGATGGCTCGTGCGGAGCTGGAGCAACTCGTCGGCGGCAGTCTGCCCGGTGCGACTTCACGTCAGAGCACTCCGAGCGACACCTCGCCCCCGGCATCCGAACGTCCGCCAGAGGCGACCCCTCCTGGGTCTTCGCCTCCGAGCCCCATGCCTCCCACTGAACCCCCTTCTGGAAATGGCCATCCCCCCGCGCACGGCCACGGAGCGACTCCATGAATCCCCTTCCCCCTGACTCCTCTCCCCACGCACAGGATGAGGAGGACACGACGGAGACGACGACCGCTCCAGGCGCGATGACCCGACGAGGAATGCTCGCGACGGCTGGAGCCACGCTCGCGGGTGGCGCATTGCTGCTCCGGGGTGGTGTCGCGCAGGCTCAAGCCGCGCCACGTGCGTCCCCGCCAAGCGCGGGCCGACGGGACTGGCTGTCTCCTGGGATGCCGAACCGGGACTATCGCCCCGTCACCGTGCCGAACGGCTCGAAGCTGCCGTGGAAGCTCGTGGACGGCGTGAAGGTCTTCCACATGGTGGCCGAGGAGGTCGAACACGAGCTGGCTCCCGGGCTGAAGGTCCACTGCTGGGGCTACAACGGCCAGGTGCACGGGCCCACCATCGAAGTCGTGGAGGGAGACCGCGTCCGGTTCTACGTCACCAACCGGCTGCCCGCGCCCACCACCGTGCACTGGCACGGCCTGCTGTTGCCCAACGGCATGGACGGCGTGGGCGGCCTCAACCAGAAGTCCATCGCCCCGGGCGAGACGTTCCGCTACGAGTTCACCATCCGCCAGGCCGGCACGGGCATGTATCACTCGCACCATGACGAGATGACGCAGATGGCGCTCGGCATGGTGGGGCTGTTCATCATGCATCCGCGACGTCCCGTGGGTCCGCGCGTGGACCGCGACTTCGCGATGATGCTGCACGAGTGGCGCGTGGACCCCGGTGCGCGACGGCCGGACCCGAACGAGATGACGGACTTCAACCTGCTCACGTTCAACGCGAAGGCGTTCCCCGGCACGGAGCCGCTGGTGGTGCGCCAGGGCGAGCGGGTGCGCATCCGTCTGGGCAACCTGAGCGCGATGGACCATCACCCCATCCACCTGCACGGCTACCACTTCCGCATCACCGAGACGGACGCGGGACGCATCCCCGAGTCCGCGCAGTGGCCGGAGACCACGGTGCTCGTCCCGGTGGGCAGCACGCGCACCGTCGAGTTCGTGGCCGATGCGCCCGGCGACTGGGCCATGCACTGCCACATGACACACCACCTGATGAACCAGATGGGGCATGACATCCCCAACCTCATTGGCGTGAATCCAGGCGGGCTCGACGCGAAGGTGCGCACGCTGCTGCCGGGTTACATGACCATGGGGCAGACGGGCATGGGCGACATGGTGGAGATGGGCATGCCGGTGCCCGCGAACTCCATTCCCATGAGCGGAGCGCGCGGCAAGCACGACGTCATCACCATGGGCGGCATGTTCACCGTGCTCAAGGTGCGCGAGCGGCTGGATGGCGACGGTGACCCGGGCTGGTACGAGAACCCGCCCGGCACGCTGGCGGTAGCGGCGAACACGGAGGAACTGCGCCAGGACGGCATCGACGTGAATGCTCCACCCAAGGCACTGCCCGCATCACCGGCGGGGTTCCGACAGGGCTGAGCGACGTCAGTGAGTTCGTCCAGCTCGGACAGGTCCTGGCTGGACGAACCGTTGCTCAGGTCCGCATCTTCAGTCGCGTCTCATGCACGGCATCCGCGACCGCGCCAGGCTTCTCACGCTCCGCGGCACGCAGCAGGCGGAGGATGCCGGGCCCGAGTACGTCAATCTCGGTGGAGGCATATGTCTCCGTACCGAAGCGGCGGATGCTCTCCGTCTGGGTCCGCAGGATGCGCGCGTCCTGGCTGAAGATGTGGAGCGCCACCGGCATCGCCACCGGAAGCACCGCGCGCAGCAACCAGCGCGGCAGCGGCAGGCGAAACGTCACCACCGCGTAGACCAGCGTGTCCCAGTCCGACACGGGCGTCATCGCCGAGGTGACGATGATGTGACTGCCCTCGCCAATCCGGTACTCCACCTGGGCAATCGACGGCATCAGGAAGCGGTCGAAGTGCTGCACCACACCGCCGCCCGGAGCCAGCAGCCGACCCACCACACCGCTGGGACGAGGCTCGCCGATGTACTCGGCCTCCACCTTGTCCGCGCTCCGGCGCACCACCACGTCAATCTCGTTGCGCTTCTCCTCGGTGCGGAACAGGCCACCATGCAGGTACGCCGTGTGAGGCACGTCGAGCGTGTTCTCCAGCGTGGCATGCAGCGAGCCCGGCGCACGCAGCACGCGTCGCACCGTGGTGTAGTCGCGCGCGTCCAGCAGCGGAAAACGGAACGGCTCCGTCGTCGGCTCCGCGCCCGGCGTGGAGTACACCCAGACGAAACCATCCTGCTCGCGCGTCGCATAGGACGTCGCGCAGCGGGTGCGGGCCTCGGGCTCGCCGAGGAAGCCCGGAATGGCGCGGCACTGCCCGCCCGTGTCGAAGCGCCAGCCGTGATAGCCGCACTGGAGCTGTCCCTCCTTCACCCGCCCCAGCGACAGGGGCACATTGCGGTGAGGGCAGCGGTCCATCAGCGCGCCGGGCTTGCCACCCTCGCCCCGGAACAGGACGAGCGGCGTGCCCTGGAGCGTGCGCGCCAGCGGCTTGTCCCCCAGCTCGCGCGACGCACAGAGGATGAACCAGGCATTCGGCAGGTGAACAACGGAGACGTGACCGGCGGCCGCACCTGGGGTGCGCGCCTCCTCGCGGGAGCTCATAGGCCGCAGTCTAATGGGCGCCCCCTCCCCGGCCTATAGCTTCAACCGCCGCAGCCGGAGCGCGTTGACGATGACCGACACCGAGGACAGGCTCATCGCCGCGCTGGCGAAGATGGGGCTCAGGAGCAGGCCGAAGAAGGGGTACAGCACCCCCGCCGCCAGGGGCACACCCAGCAGGTTGTAGATGAAGGCGAAGAAGAGGTTCTGCCGGATGTTGCGCAGCGAGCCCTGACTCAGCCGCCGCGCCCGGACGATGCCCCGCAAATCCCCCTTCACCAGCGTGACACCCGCGCTCTCCATCGCGATGTCCGTGCCCGTCCCCATGGCGATGCCCACATCCGCCTGGGCCAACGCCGGCGCGTCATTGACCCCGTCCCCCGCCATGCCCACCACGCGGCCCTCCTGCTGGAGCCGCTTCACCACGTCACCCTTCCCCTCCGGCAACACCCCCGCGATGACCTCGGAGATGCCCAGCCGGCGAGCCACCGCCTCCGCCGTGGTGCGGCTGTCCCCCGTCAACATCACCACTCGCAGGCCCTCCTGACGCAGCAGCGCCAGCGCCTCCGGCGTCGACTCCTTCACCGGGTCCTCCACGCCAAGCAGCCCCGCCACACGCCCCGACACCGCCACCAACACCACCGTCTGCCCCTCCTGCCGCAGCGCCTCCGCGCGAGCCGACAGGTCCGTGGCCTCCACGCCATGAGCCGCCATCAACGCCGCGTTGCCCAGCGCCACCTCCACGCCGTCAACACGCCCCACCACGCCCTTCCCGGTGTCCGAGCGGAAGTCCTCCACCGCCGTCAGCACCGCGCCACGCTGCTTCGCACCGGAGACAATCGCCTCCGCCAGCGGATGCTCGCTGCCGCGCTCCAGGCTCGCGGCCAGGCGCAGCAGCGTCGCCTCGTCGAAGCCCTCCGAGGGAACCACCGACACGAGGCGCGGCTTGCCCTCGGTGAGCGTCCCCGTCTTGTCCACCACCAGCGTGTCCACCGCCTCCAGGCGCTCCAGTGCGGCGGCGTCACGGATGAGCACCCCCGCCTGCGCGCCGCGCCCCGTGGCCACCATGATGGACATGGGCGTGGCCAGGCCCAGCGCGCACGGGCACGCGATGATGAGCACCGCCACCGCGTTGACCAACGCATGCGCCAACCGAGGCTCCGGGCCCCACACGCCCCACACCACCGCCGTCACCACCGCCACGACGATGACCACCGGCACGAAGACGCCGGCCACCTTGTCCGCCAGTCGCTGAATCGGCGCGCGGGTGCGCTGCGCCTCGCTCACCCGCTGGACGATGCGCGACAACAACGTGTCCTTGCCCACGCGCTCGGCCCGCATCACCAGCGAGCCCGTGCCGTTCACCGTGCCGCCTGTCACCTTCTCGCCAGGCGACTTCTCCACCGGGAGCGATTCGCCCGTCACCATCGACTCGTCCACCGCGCTGGCGCCCTCCAGCACCTCACCATCCACCGGCACCTTCTCGCCCGGTCGCACCCGCAGCCTGTCCCCCGGATGCACATGCGCCAGCGGAACGTCCTCCTCGTGCCCGTCCTCACGCATCCGCCGAGCCACCGGAGGCGCGAGACTCAACAGCGACCGCAGCGCCCCCGACGTCGCGTGCCGAGCCCGCAGCTCCAACACCTGTCCCAAGGCCACCAGGGTGACGATGACAGCGGCGGCCTCGAAGTAGAGGGGCGCCGTGCCGCCATGTCCCGTGCGCAGCCCCTGCGGCAACACGTGGGGGAACAGCGTGGCGAAGACGCTGAACACATACGCCGCGCCCGTCCCCAGGGCAATGAGCGTGAACATGTTGAGGTGCCGGTTGCGCACCGAGGCCCAGCCGCGCTGGAAGAAGGGCCAGCCGCCCCACAACACCACGGGCGTGGCCAGCACGAGCTGCGCCCAGGCCAGCACCGAGGCAGGCACCGCATGCTGCACGGGCTGCCCCGGAATCATGTCCGACATCGCCAGCACCAGCAGCGGCACCGTGAGGCCCAGGCCCACGCGGAAGCGCAGCCACATGGACTTCAGCTCGGGGTCCGGGACGTCCTCCGGCAACACCGTGCGCGGCTCCAGCGCCATGCCGCAGATGGGGCAACTCCCCGGCCCATCGCGCACCACCTCCGGATGCATCGGGCACACGTATTCGACGTGCGTCTCCGGCACGGAGAGCGTCTCCGGCTCCAGCGCCATGCCGCACTTCGGGCAGGCCCCCGGGTGGTCCTGACGCACCTCCGGGTCCATGGGGCACACGTACATCGTCCCCGGCGCTGCGGGCTTCGGCTCCTGCTCCTCGGCGGGCGCGAGGAAACGCGCCGGGTCCGCGCGGAAGCGCTCCCGGCACTTCGGGTTGCAGAACGAGTAGGTGTGCCCGTCGTGCTCAAAGCTGCCGCCCTTGGGAGCGGTCGGGTCCACGCTCATCCCGCAGACGGGGTCGACGGGGTGAGCCCCCTCGCCTGGAGGCAAAGGGGGCGTCGGAGGCGAGCGGGTGTGCGAGTGAGGGTGGGAGTGGCGGTTCATGGTGCGTCTCTCCTTTCACCCAGGCCAACGAGCTCCCCGGCCAGCTCTTACAGGTGACTTTCGGAAAGGGTGCGCACGCCCCGCCCCAGCCGCTCACTTCGGAGGTTCGTTGTAGCCCGCGTCCCCGTAGGGCTTGAGGCGCTCCAGCCACAGGTTCTCCAGCACCTGGAGCTCCACCTTCAAGTCCGTGTTGGGCTCCTCGGGCGGCTCCAGCACGTCGAGCACCTCGAAGGAGAAGCTGTCCGCGCCATGGCGATTCCAATCCTCCAGGAGCGCGGGGATGCGTGGCATGCCGCTGGTCAGCTCGAAGCGGATGCGGTTGAGCATTCCCTGGACGTTGAGCGACGCGCCCACCAGCACCTTTCCATTGGCGCGATTGCGCACGGCATACACGCCCATCGCTGGGGGCTTCTCCTTGTACTCGCGCTTCAGGTCCGAGCGGCGCGCTCGGCTCGAATCCGTGGACGGCATGGCGGACTTCCTTTTGTGTGGAGGAGAGGAGGGTTCAGCGGTGTCGGCACCGCACAGCTTCAGCAGGCGTTGCTCCAGCCGCGCATGCGCCTGTGCATCCAACGGCGCAAGCCAGTCAGGCCCCGCCAGCTTCCAGTCGACGTCGGACGGGTCCAGGCCGAGCGCGGTCAACAACGCGGGCTGGCAGACGAAGAACTGCTCACGGAAGGGGAAGAGATGACCTCCCGAGACGCGCAGCGAAGCGACGGCCTCTTCGTACGTCGCGAACCAGTGGTTGAGGAAGATGGGGCCAGCGCGCTCGAGGAGCCGCTCGAAGTCGACCCGAGGCGCGTCCCGAGCCTCCAGCGCATGCTTCAAGTCGCTCCAGGTAATGTGTCCCTGCTCACGCGCGATGACGGCCAGCACGTGCTTGCGCTGCACCGTCTCCCGACGCGCGAGCACCTCGCCGAGGGACAGGCTCGCGAAGGCAGGCAGCGCGCGCAGTCGCTCCGCGGCCCGCGTGGCTCGCGCCGAGTCGGACGAGCCCAGCTCCTTGAACAGGAGCGAAGCGCGGACCTTGCACTCATGGAGGGAAAGCGGTTCGGCGTGGCGCGAGACGGTTTCCATGAAAAGTCCCTCGTTGGCGGCCCCACCCGTGTCACGGGCCGTGGAAGGAACTCATCGGAAACTGTGGGCCTGCCAGGAGAAGCGAGGGTGACGTCGTCTTTTCGGGAAGGCGCCCCTCGGCACCTCGCGAAGAGTTAACGGTGGGAGCAGCGCTTCGGCAAGTGCTTTCTCCGGCCACCCGAGCGGCCTGCCTCCCGCCTGTTCAAGAGCGTGCCTTGCACGAACAGTCCAGACAGCCATGAGCCGCGCAGGAGCCGCAGCTCCGCTCGAGCTGCTTCTTGAGGGCTTGCCTCGCCCGGTGAAGGCGCACGCCCGCATTGTTGGGCGAGATTCCGACCTCACGCGCCACGTCGGGCACCGCGCGCTCCTCCAGGTCCACCTGTCGCACCAGCTCCGCGTACTCCGGCTTGAGGGTGGGCAAGAGCGTTCCCACGCAGGCACAGACGGTCTGCTTCAGCCCGGGGTCCTCTGCGGGCTCCTCGGCCTCGCGGGCTTCGCGCGCCAGGGCCCGCGCCTCCACCTGCTGGTGACGGTGGTGGTCCACCAGGGCGTTGCGCAGGAGCCGGTAGAACCACGTCACCGCACCCTCGGGCTCCGGCAGCGTGTCGCCCTTCTCCAGCGACTTCACGAAGGCGGACTGGAGGATCTCCTCGGCCGTCGCTCGGTTGCCCACGCGTCGCTCCACGAAGGCGAGGAACTGGCGATGGTTCTCCACCAGCGCGCGCGTCACCGCGTCACCGTCCTCCCGCGTCGCCTCGATGTCCTCGCTCATCTCACCAATCAACCAACGCAAGTCGCATACCCATTCCGAAGACCAACGATTCCAACGGGTTGGGCACGAGTGGGTCGTCAGCGGGTGTGACCCCTTCCATCACACTGTGATGGGCCCAGGCGAACACGGTGCGGTGCCAGGAGTCAGGGCTCACTCCGTATCGTTTTCAACGCCTCATCCCACCAAGGAAGCAACGTGAAGCGAATCACTCGAAGTGTGGCCCTGCTGTCTCTGCTGGGTGCCGCAGCCTGCGGTGCACCCGAAGACGCCAACCCGAACGACTTGGACACGCTCGCTTCACAGGAGGGAGAGCTCACCGGCACCGAGGTGACGCTCCCCATCTGTGACACCAGTCTCACACCCTCTGGGTGGGCATGCTGGCTGGACAGCGGGAAGCAGGCGGCATGCCCCGCGGGGCAAACCCCGGCTGACTACTGGTGGCGCTACACCAGTGGTTCCACGTACGTCCGCGCGGATGCGGCCCAGGGGATTCGTGAAGTGAAGACCTGGTCGTTGTCCTGGGGAACGAGCGACTTCCTGTATCGAGCCGAGGCGGTCCATTGCAACTCGGTGGCTCCCACGTACCAGGCCTCTTCCTGGAGCCGATACACCGGCTCGCCGACCCTCCAGGCACGGGTGACTTCCTTCGTGGACCACATCCGCCCCGCCATGGTGCGCGGCACGGTGCTCGCGTCTTCTGACGAGTTCTTCTGCGCCGGCACGGGAGGCTGCAGCACTGCGACTTCGCTGGTCCTGGTCCTCAAGAAGAGGGACCTGACGCAGTCGACCTGGACCGAAGCACGAAGCCTGGAGTTGCCCTTCAATCGAAACGGGGCCGTCACCGCATACGAGGTCGAGACCACCGTCGAGCCCGGCATGGATGTCGCTCTCGAAGTCTTCGTGAAGACCTCGTTCAACGCGGTGACGGAGGTTGTCTTTCACGACATCCGGCTGTTCACCGAGAAGTGTGTTCCCGACATGACCAATCCGGGCCAGTGCCTGCCTTGAGCGCTGAACAAAGCCAGTGCTGAGAGGATGGGCGGCGGCGGGAGCAGGACAAACCCGCCGCCAGAGCGTGTGCTGGACCCGGTCAGCGCACCGGAAGCTCTCGAAAGGAGATTCCTTCCAGGGACAGTCGCTGCACCGACTCCATGAACCGCTCGGTTCCCACAATCACCGTGGCGAAGTTGCCAACCCTGAAGAGGTCACGGTCCAGGGGCAAGGTCGCGGCGTCGAGGATGGGCTCCTCGGGCAGGCGAAGCCCGACCCTTCCACACGTCACGCATGGCGGAGGCGAATCCGGAGGGAGACAATCCGGGTGTAGCCGTCCACAAGGTTCGATCTGAAGCTCCAGCAATGAGGGAGGCTCTTGTTGACGGAAGCGCAGCTCCGTTCGACATCCCATGAGGCCGCGCACGCCCTCGGCTTGAAGCCCCTCCTGCACATCACTGCGAACGAGCAACAAGCTGTCGCCCAACCACGAGAAGGCGGCGAACCTGCCGGAAGCAGTCCCCACCAGCGGGCCGAATGTTGTCCCAGGTGGCAACGTCGCGGTCGACGGTGCCAGCGGCCTCACTCGTTCCCGAAGGCGCGCGAACTCAGCGAAGGGCTCGGGCCGAGCCTTCAAGAACTCGTCCTGGTCTGGCAGTCCGGACAGGTCGACTGCCGGATACTGGTGTCCCGAGGAACTCCAGGTCGCGCCGCACGCCGAGCAGTGCGCGCCAGGCAGCCCCCACCTGTGCGCGGCGTTGAGGCTCCCGTTGAAGCGAGGCCAGAGTGACTTGTTCCACCTGAGTTCAAAGACGCGCATCACGTTCCCGGCCTGGAATGGTAGGGCTGAATGGGCCCGCCCAGGAGCTGGAATCGGTAGATGAGTTCGCCCGCGTGCTTGAAGATCTCCTCAGGCCTCGCATCATCGTTTCTCCGGATGAACTCGCGCCAGGCCTCGTTCCAGGCACCTCCTGACGGACCTCCATCGTGAATCCGTCGGTGAAGGTCTCGCGGAATGGGCATGGTGTAGTCGTGAATCTTGAGCCCCTGACGCTCGAACCACCGTGCCAGATCTTCTGCCTGGGGGAAGATGTGATGCTTCTCGAACCGGCCCCGCGGGAGTTGATGCGAAGGGGGGATGATGCGTTCGGGGGCACCATTCCAGTTCGGGAAGACCATGACGGCGCCCTTGGGGAGTTGCTGAGCACCGCCCCGGTTCCGTCGAGGTCCCATCCCAGGTGCCGCTGCCGCCGCCGGTGGACGTGATGGAGGAAAGCGCGCGAGCTCGATGTCGCCGGCCACGTCCTCACACCGGTAGAAACCGCACATGGCTCCGAGGCACAGGAGCGTGACACACCGGTCCTCACTGGGAGCTGAACACTCCGCGTCCTCTTCGCCCATCTCCTGAGGGTCAGGGACGTGCTGAACGGAGGAGCAAGCCAACAAGTACGCTGCAACCAGCATCCACCATGAGTCGCGAATGAGCGGCATATCGGGCGAAACCTAGCGCAGTCGCGGTGCGAGGGATTGACAAGGCCCCGCATCCCGTTTATTTCGCGTGCAGCATCAAGAGCGGTACCGCTTCGGCGGTGGCCCGACAACCTGGAGACGGACCTCCAAGGTGTCCAAACGATGCGGCTCGGGGAGCAGGTGCTCCACGGGCAAACCAAGCGTCCGAAGCGAGGCAGCTCCTCAGCTTCGGTGAGAGAGGACCTCCGTGGTTCCATCCACCTCCGCCGCATCCCCTCGCGCCATGCAGCTCCCTAGCCGCGAGAGCGCTCGAATGCGCCGCGCCCGCCACGTCACCGTCTCGCGAATGCGCGGGACGCTGCACGCCGGCTAGGGCTCCCACTCCACTTCCCATTCCTTTCTTCGTCGGCGCCTGGTCGCCGCGCTCGCTCGACGTGTGTCGACAGCGCGTCCTCGCGCCCTCTCATGTCTTCAGGGCCATGGCCCTCGTTCGAGGTTCGCAGATGAGCAGCAATTCCTTTCGGGTGATGAAGTTTGGCGGCTCCTCCGTGGGCTCACCCCGCCGACTGCGCCAGGTCATCGAGCTGATTGGCAAACACTCCCGCACGGGCCCGCTCGCCGTCGTCGTCTCCGCGATGGGCGACACCACCGACTGGCTCCTGGAGGCCGCTGACCTCGCTACACGCGGCGAGCTGGAGGGCTCGCTCACCGTGGTGGCCCGCATCGCCCACCTGGCCAAGACGAACGCCGCCGCGCTCCACCCAGCGCAGTCCACCACGCTCGCCGCGCGCGTCGACCAGCTCCTCGCCCCGCTCCAGCAACTCCTGCAGGGCATCTCCCTCACCCGCGAGTGCTCCCCCGCATCCAAGGACAAGGTGCTCGCTTTCGGAGAGGTCATCTCCGCCACCCTGCTCGCCGAGTTGCTCAAGGCCGCGGGCACCGACGCCCACTTCCGTGACGCCCGCCTGCTGCTCGTGACTGACGACACCTTCGGCACCGCGCGCGTGGATGTGAGCCGGACACGCGAACGACTCCAGGTCGCCATCACCGAGTGGGGCGCCTCCCTCCCCATCATCCCCGGCTTCATCGCCGCGACACTCGACGGACGCACCACCACCCTGGGCCGCAACGGCTCCGACTACACAGCGGCCCTGGTGGCTCAAGGTGTGGGTGCTTCCGAAGTCACCGTGTGGACCGACGTGCTCGGTCTGCACACCGCCGACCCTGACCTCGTCAGTGATGCGTATCCCGTGGCGCACCTCACCCATGGCGAGGGCCTGGAGCTGGCCGCCGTCGGCGTCCGCATGCTGCACCCGCGCACGATGATTCCCCTCATCGAGGCCGGCATCTCCCTGCGCATCCGCAACACCATGCACCCGGACCACCCGGGCACGCTCATCGACGCCATCGGCTCGCGCGACGGCCAGCGCCCCACATGCATCGCCACGCGCGAGGACCTGGCCCTGCTGGGAATCGAAGTGCGCAAGCTGTCCGACCAGTTCCAACTCGGTGAGCGCGCCCTGGCCGCCCTGCGCGCCGCTCGCGTCACGGTGTGGATGACCGCCCAGTCCGCCAACGGCCAGTCCATCGCCCTCGTCGTTCCACGACCGGATGCACCGCGCGCTCGAAATGCCCTGGAGACGGAGCTCGCGCAGGAGCTGGCCCGCCGCGAGGTGGAGCCGCTCGGTGTCCGCGAGCCGGTGACGCTCGTCACCCTGGTGGCCGAGGCGATGGGCCATGGCGTCAACGTGGCCGGCCGATTCTTCAGCGCACTGGGCGCGGTGGGTGTCGGCGTGCGCGCGAGCGCCCAGGGTGCCAGCTCCCGCTCCATCTCCTGCGTGGTGGACGCGGAGGACACCGCCATCGCGGTGCGCACGACGCACGCCGCCTTCAACCTCGCCCATCAACAGGTCAGCCTCTTCGTGCTCGGCAAGGGCACCGTGGGCGGACAGCTCCTCGCACAGCTTCGCACCCAGCAGGAGCAGCTCCGCCAGCGCCATGGCATCGCGCTGCGCGTGGTGGGCATCGCCGACAGCCGACGCACCCTGTTCGACTCCACCGGGCTCGCCCTGGATGGAATCGAGGAGCAGCTCGCCCGCGTCGTCCGAGGCGAACCCGGCACGCGCGCGCTGGCGCCGCTGCTGGACGAGCTGCGCCGACTGCCCGTGCCGATCCTCGTCGACTGTACGGCGGACGGTGACGTGGCCTCGCTCTACACGGAGGCGTTCCGTCGGGGCATCCACGTCGTGGCCGCCAACAAGAAGCCGCTCGCCCTGCCCTGGAACGAGCGCGAGGCGCTGCTCGCCGAAGCCCGCCATCACCACGTCGCGTACCACTACGAGACGACGGTTGCCTCCAGTCTTCCTGTCATCGACACGCTCGCCAACCTGGTGCGCACCGGCGACACCGTGCGCCTCATCACCGCGTCCCTGTCCGGCAGCGTGGGCTTCATCTGCAACGAGCTGACTTCGGGCGTCCCCCTCTCCACGGCGGTCCGCACGGCGCGCGAGCGGGGCTTCACCGAGTCAGACCCGCGCGAGGACCTGTCCGGCGCGGACGTGGCACGCAAGGCGCTCATCCTCGCGCGGGAGCTGGGCCTGTCCCTGTCACTCGCCGACGTCGCGCTGGAGCCCTTCGTCCCCGAGCCCTCGGACGCTGGCGACTCCCCCGAGTCCTATCTGCGCAGCCTCCGGGCACTCGACGCGGAGTACACGCAGAAGGTGGAGCGCTGCAAACAGTCGGGCACGGTGCTGCGCTATCTGGCGCGCATCGACCCGACGCGGCTGGGCACCGACGCGCCCGTCATCCGAGTGGGACTCACCGCCGTCGAAGCGGGGCAGCCCGCAGCGGACCTGCGCGGCTCCGAGTCCTTCGTGTCCTTCACCACCACGCGGCACAGCGAGTTCCCCCTCACCGTGCGCGGCGCGGGCGCGGGCGGCGCTGTCACGGCCTCTGGCGTGCTCGCGGATATTCTCCGCGTCTC
This sequence comes from Myxococcus sp. AM011, assembly GCF_013372595.1. NCBI lineage: Bacteria > Pseudomonadati > Myxococcota > Myxococcia > Myxococcales > Myxococcaceae > Myxococcus > Myxococcus sp. AM011. Next base: position 24,150 of record NZ_JABXEM010000084.1, on the reverse strand, counting down.
CCAGACGCTTCGGGGCCGCTGAGCCCCGCCCACCGGGAAACAGGAGCCACCTCATGAAACTCGCCACCGCCCTCGTCCACGCCGGCACCCGCAGAGACCCGTCCACCGGCGCGGTCGCCGTGCCCATCTACCAGTCCGCCACCTACCAGCACCCCGCGCTCGGCCACTCCACCGGGTACGACTACTCGCGCACGAAGAACCCCACCCGCGCCGCGCTCGAGGACGCGCTCGCGAGTCTGGAAGGAGGCAGCCGGGGCCTCGCCTTCGCCTCCGGCATGGCCGCGCTGCACTGCGCCCTCCAGCTCCTCGGCCCCGAGGACCACCTGGTCCTCACCGAGGACCTCTACGGTGGGACGTTCCGACTGGTGGACAAGCTGCTCCACGTCCCCCACACCTTCGTGGACACCACGCGGCTGGACGCGGTGCGCGCGGCGCTGCGCCCCAACACCAAGGCCCTGCTGGTGGAGTCGCCCACCAACCCGCTGATGAAGACGGCGGACCTGCCCGCGCTCGCGGACATCGCCCGGAAGGCGGGCGCGCTCCTCATCGTCGACAACACCTTCAACACACCCTTCCTCCAGAGGCCTCTGGAGCTGGGCGCGGACATCGTCGTCCACAGCGCGACCAAGTACCTGGCCGGCCACAACGACGTCGTCGCCGGAGCGCTCGTGGTGAAGGACGCGGCGGTGGGCGAGCGGCTCGCCTTCGTCCAGAACGGCATCGGCGCCGTGCTCGGGCCGCAGGACTCCTACCTGGTGATTCGCGGGCTCAAGACGCTCGCGCTGCGCATGGAGCGCCACCAGTCCAACGCCCGCGACGTGGCCGCCTTCCTGTCGAGCCACCCCAAGGTCGAGCGCGTCTACTACCCGGGCACGGGCGGGATGCTCTCCTTCAACGTCACCGACGCGGCCCTGGTGCCGCAAGTGCTCGCCGCCGTGCGCATCTGCCTCTTCGCCGAGTCCCTGGGCGGCGTCGAAACCCTCATCACCTTCCCCGCCACGCAGACCCACGCCGACATCCCCGTCGCGCGCCGGGAAGAGCTTGGCATCACCGACCGATTGATTCGCCTCTCCGTGGGCATCGAGGACAGCCATGACATCATCTCCGATTTGGCCCAGGCGCTCGAAGGGCGCTCCCAGCCCGTCGAGCTTCGCGACCCGACTGCTGCACACGGGTCATGAAGTCGACCCGGTGACGGGCGCCGCCGCGGTGCCCATCTACCAGGTCTCCATGTTCGACCAGCCGGGCCTGGAGCACTCCGGCGAGTTCGACTACGCCCGCTCCGGCAACCCCACGCGCAAGGCATTGGAGGGCGTCCTCGCGTCGCTGGACGAGGGCGCCGGGGCCTTCGCCTTCGGCTCCGGCATGGCCGCGCTGTCCACGGTGCTGATGCTCTTCAGCGCGGGGGACCACCTGGTCGTCACCGACGACTGTTACGGCGGCACCTACCGCGTCCTCACCCGGGTTTTCAGCCGCTTCGGGCTCAAGGCCACCTTCGTCGACACGTCGGACGTGGACGCGGTGCGCGCCGCGTTCCGCCCCAACACGAAGGGGTTGCTCGTCGAGACGGTGAGCAATCCCTTCCTGCGGCGCACGGACGTCGCCGCCATGTCCAGCCTCGCGCGGACGTACGGCGCGCTGCTCATCGTGGACAACACCTTCCTGTCCCCCTACCTCTCGCGTCCGCTCACCGAGGGCGCCGACATCGTCATCCACTCCGCCACCAAGTACCTGGGCGGACACAGCGACGTCATCGCGGGCACGGTGGCGGTGAAGACGCCGGAGTTGGCGAAGGAGGTCTACTTCCTCCAGAACGCGGTGGGTGCGGTGCTCGGGCCGCAGGACTGCTTCCTGCTCCAGCGCGGCATCAAGACGCTGCAGGTCCGCATGGAGCGGCAGGTGCGCACGGCCGGGGCGCTCGCGCGCTGGCTCGGAGGCAGGCCGGAGATTCGAGAGGTCTTCTATCCGGGCACCGGCGCGGTGGTGTCCTTCCGACTCGCCCATGACTCGATGGCGGCGACCTTCGTGGACTCGCTGCGACTGCCGCTGCTCGGCGTGTCGCTGGGCGCGGTGGAGAGCATCATCACCGTGCCGGCGAGGCACTCGCATGCCTCCGTGCCCGCCGCCGAGCGTGAGCGACGCGGAATCACCGACAGCCTCATCCGCTTCTCGGTGGGACTGGAGGACCTGGAGGACCTCCAGGCGGACCTCGCGCTCGCGCTGGGCCGGGCCTTGAAGGAGGCCGCATGACAGGGAGGTCGGGTTGACAGTCTCCGGCGGATTGGTTACGTCCTGAAGCCGATGCTCTGCTTCGTCGCTCCGTTCGGGTCCTGTTGTCGCGGCATGTGTTGCCGCGTCACGACGGGTCCGTCCGTTCGAGCGTACTGAGCGTCTTTCGCGCGCAGGCGTGTCCGGCCCGTCCCCCAGAAACCTGGAGACGGGCCGTTCCATTTTCCCCACACGCCGGGGCGCAGCATCGAAGTCCCGGCCCCAACCCCCGAGACGCGGATGCCCAACAACATCTACCCCGACGTGACGCAGCTCATTGGCCGCACGCCCATCATCCGCCTGTCGCGCGTCGGTGGCCCTGACGCCGCCACGCTGCTGGCGAAAGTCGAATCCTTCAACCCCGGTGGCAGCGTGAAGGACCGCATCGGCCTGGCGATGATTGAGGACGCGGAGAACAAGGGTCGCCTGCGTCCGGGCATGACGATTGTCGAGCCCACCAGCGGAAACACCGGCGTGGCCCTGGCCATGGTCGCCGCGGTGAAGGGCTACCGCATCATCCTCACCATGCCGGAGAGCATGAGCGTGGAGCGCCGCCGCATCCTGGAGGCCTATGGCGCGGAGCTGGTGCTGACGCCCGCGGCCAAGGGCATGAATGGCGCCGTCGAGGCGGCCGACGAGCTCATCAAGGAGCTGGGCCCCAAGGGCTTCATGCCGCAGCAGTTCCGCAACCCGTCCAACCCGGAGATCCACCGGCGCACCACGGCGAAGGAGATTCTCGGAGACCTGGACGTGCGCAAGCTCGACGCCTTCGTGGCGGGCATCGGCACGGGCGGCACGATTACCGGCGCGGGCAGCGTGCTGAAGAAGGAGAACCCGTCCCTGCAGGTCATCGCGGTGGAGCCGCTGCGCTCGCCCCTGCTCACCCAGGGCAAGGCGGGGCCGCATCGCATCCAGGGCATTGGCGCCAACTTCGTGCCGGAGGTGCTGGACCGCTCCGTCTATGACGAGGTCATCGACGTCGCGGATGTCGACGCGTACCTCGCCGCGCGGGAGCTGGCGAGCCGTGAGGGTCTGCTCGTCGGCATCTCCAGTGGCGCGGCGTTGCATGCGGCCCGGCAGGTGGCCAGGCGCCTGGGGCCCGGCAAGACGGTGCTCACCGTGCTGCCCGACACGGGCGAGCGGTACTGGAGTTCGTTCGCCGCGTTCGCCGAGGAGCTGGCGAACACACCGCAGGGAGTCGGTGGATGATTGAGCTGCGCGGTATCAGCAAGGTGTACAGGCAGGGCGGGCGCGAGCTGTCGGCGCTCCAGGACGTGTCGCTGCGGGTGGACCCGGGAGAAGTGTTCGGCGTGCTCGGACAGAGCGGCGCGGGCAAGTCCACCCTCATCCGCTGCGTCAACCTGCTGGAGCGTCCCACCCAGGGCCGCGTGCGGGTGAATGGGAAGGAGCTGCTGTCACTGAGTCCCGAGGAGCTGCGCCTGGCGCGGCAGGGCATCGGGATGATCTTCCAGCACTTCAACCTGTTCTCCTCGCAGACGGTGGCGGCCAACGTCGCGTATCCGCTCGAGGTGGCGGGGCTGCCGCGCGAGCAGATTCGCGCGCGTGTCGCGGAGCTGCTCGCCCTGGTCGGCCTGTCGGACAAGGCGGACACGTACCCGGCGCGGCTGTCGGGTGGACAGAAGCAGCGGGTGGGCATCGCCCGCGCCCTGGCGCCGCGTCCTCGCATTCTGCTGTCCGACGAGGCGACGTCATCGCTGGACCCGGAGACGACGCGCTCGGTGCTGGCGTTGCTCCGGGATTTGAACCGACAGCTCGGGCTCACCATCCTGCTCATCACCCACCAGATGGAGGTGGTGAAGGCCATCTGCGACACCGTGGCCGTGCTGGAGCAGGGGCGACTCGTCGAGCAGGGCAAGGTGGTGGAACTGCTCTCCCGTCCTGGCACGCATCTGCATGGGCTGTGCTACCCGCCCTTCACCACGGGCGAGAGTGCCGTCCTGCGGGGCGGTCAGCGTGTGGAGCTGTCGCTGTCCGGCGAGCACTCCACGCGCCCCATCCTCTCCACCCTGGCGCGTCGCTTCGACGTGGATGCGCACCTGCTGGAGGGCTCACTGGAGCGCGTGGGCGAGGCGCGCGTGGGGCGGCTGCTCTTCGAGCTCACGGGGGCTCCGGACGCGGTGAGCCAGGCCCTGGCGTTCCTGCGCGAGCAGGGTGTGACGTCGGAGGAGGCGGCTCATGCCTGGTGAGCTGACGCATTCACTGTGGGTGGCCACGCTGGAGACGCTCTACATGACGTCGGTGGCCACGGTGCTGGTGGTGCTCGCGGGGCTGCCCCTGGGCGTGCTGCTGGTGCTGACGGACCGGGGTGGACTGTGGGAGCGCCCGGCGCTTCACCGCGTGCTGGGCATGCTCGTCAACGTGGGGCGCTCGGTGCCGTTCATCATCTTGATGGTGGCCATCGTTCCCCTGACTCGCCTGCTGGTGGGCACCACGATTGGCACCACCGCCGCCATCGTTCCGCTGGTCGTCGCGGCGATTCCCTTCATGGGCCGCGTGGTGGAGCAGGGCCTGCGCGAGGTGGACTCCGGACTGGTGGAGGCCGCCATCGCCATGGGCTCGACCCACCGCCGCGTCATCTTCCGCGTCCTGCTTCCGGAGGCCCTGCCTTCTCTCGTGCGCGGTACCGCGCTCGTGGTTATCAGCCTGCTCGGCTACAGCGCCATGGCGGGCGCCGTGGGCGGAGGTGGGTTGGGAGACCTGGCGGTGAAGTACGGCTACATGCGCTTCCGCACCGACGTCATGCTGGGCTGCCTCGCCGTGCTGCTCGCGCTGGTGCAGCTCGTGCAGTGGCTGGGTGACGGAGTGGCTTCGCGCTTCGACCACACCTCGCCCCACTCCCGCCGCGCGCACGACTGAAATATCCGCCCGGCCTCGCTGTTGCCCGCGGCCTCTCCCCTCGGAATCCACACGTCATGAAGCCACCCGCGTCATTCCTCATCATCCCCCTGGCCTTCGCCGCCGTCTCCGTCGCGCTGCTCGTGGGGACGGGCTGCAAGAAATCGGAGGCCCCCGCCACCGGCGAGGCGCCCGGCGTGCCCACGCTGAGGATTGGCGTCAACCCGGTGCCGCATGGCGAGATTCTCCGCGCGGCGGTGCCCGTGGCCTTGCGCTCCGGCGTGCGCATCGAGGTGGTGGAGTTCACCGACTACGTGCAGCCCAACGTAGCCCTGGCGGATGGGCAGCTCGACGCCAACTACTTCCAGCATGTGCCGTACCTGGAGCGCTTCTCCGCGGACCGACAGCTGTCGCTGAGCAGCGCGGGAGCGGTGCATCTGGAACCCCTGGCGCTGTACTCGACGAAGTTCCGTCAGCTCGCGGAGCTGCCCGAGGGGGCGCAGGTGACGATTCCCTCGGACCCGAGCAACGCTTCGCGCGCGCTGCACCTGCTCGCGGACCAGGGCCTGCTGCGATTGAAGGAGACCGCGGGCGCCGTCGCGACGGTGGGTGATGTGGTGGGCAATCCTCGCAAGCTGGAGCTGCGGGAGATAGACGCCGAGCAGCAGCCTCGCACCCTGGAGGACGTGGCCGCCGCCGTCATCAATGGCAACTATTTCCTGGAGGCGCAGAAGCACCTGAAGCTGAACGCGAAGGTGCTGGCTCGCGAGTCCTCCACGCGCAATCCCTATGCGAATGTGCTCGTCGTCCGGAAGGGTGACGAGTCTCGCCCCGAGGTCCGCGTGCTGCTCAAGGCGCTCCAGTCCGGCGAGGTGCGCCACTTCATCGAGTCCCAGTACGGCGGCGCGGTGGTGCCGGCGTTCTGACCCGCGCGGTTCGCCGGAGTGTGGTGCAACGCACTCCATTCCGGAGGGGCGCGCGCCCTTGCGGTGGCGCGAGGCACCGAGTGGCGGCGCGTCACTCGGAGCGCTTGAAGTCGTCCGAACGCACGCCGTAGCGCTTGAGCAGTCGATGGAGGCTCTCGCGCTCCATGCCGGCGCGTTCGGCGGCGTGGGTGACGTTGCCGCCGAACTCCTGCATCAACGCGGTGAGGTACTCGCGGGACACCGTGTCGCGAGCGCCGTCCACCGCTTCGCGGTAGGGCAGCTTCGCCAGGGATTCGGCGGTGGCCCTCACACCCGGGGCCGTGGCGCCCGAGGTGACACCGCGTGACGTGGCCACTTCGGGAGGAAGGTCCTCAGGAGTGATTCGAATGCCTCGGGCCACGGCCACGGCTCGCGCCACCGCGTTCTCGAGCTGGCGCACGTTGCCGGGCCAGTCGTAGGACGCGAGCGCGCGCAGGGCCTCGGCGGTGAAGCTCTCCACTTCGGGCCGTCCCGAGCGGGACAGGAAATACATCGCGAGCATCGGGACGTCCTCGCGTCGCTCTCGCAGCGCGGGCAGGCGCACCGTCACCACGTTGAGGCGGTAGTAGAGGTCCTCGCGGAAGCGGCCCGAGGCCACCTCGGCGGACAAGTCACGGTGCGTGGCGGCCACCACGCGGACGTCTACTTTCACCGGCACGGTGGTGCCCACGCGTCGGACTTCCTTCTCCTGGAGGGCGCGGTTGAGCTTCACCTGCACGGGCAGCGGGAGGTCTCCAATCTCGTCAAGGAAGAGCGTGCCGCCGTGGGCTTCCTCGAAGAGTCCGGGCTTCGCCGCCGTGGCGCCCGTGAAGGCGCCCTTCGCGTGGCCGAACAGCTCGCTCTCCACGAGCTCCGCGGGGAGCGCGCCACAGTTCACAGCGACGAAGGGCTTCGCGGCGCGGGGGCTCTCCTTGTGGACTGCTCGCGCGGCCAGCTCCTTGCCCGTGCCTGTCTCGCCCGTGAGAAGCACGGTGAGGTCTCTGGTCGCGACCTGGGAGAGCAGGCCGTGCAGGGCGTGCATCGCGGCGCTGCCTCCCAGCAGCCCGTGGAGTTCAGGGGCTGACGCGAGACGCGCCTTCAGTCCCGCGGCCTCTCGTCCCTGGCGACGCTTCTCCAGCGCGCGGGCCACGACGAGCGCGACCTCGTCCGGGTCGAACGGCTTGGAGAGGTAGTCGTAGGCGCCTTCCTTGATGGCCTCGACGGCCTTGGGGATGCTGGCGAACGCGGTGACGAGAATCACCTCCGTGCCGGGCGCGCGGCGCTTCACCTCGCGCAGCACCGCGAAGCCGTCCGCTCCGGGCATCTGGATGTCCGTCACCACCACGTCGAAGTCACGTGACGCCAGGAGGGACATGGCCTGCTCGCCGTCAGCGGCCTCCGTCACCGCGTAGGCGTCTCCGAGGATGCGGGAGAACAGCTTGCGCATGTTCTCCTTGTCGTCGACCACCAGGACGGCAGGCTGGGTTTGAGTGCTCACGCCATCGCCTCCCGCTCGGCGGACGCCGGGGGCAATCGCAACGTGAAGCGCGCGCCTCCCAGCGGGCCCGTGTCCGCTTCGATGCGTCCTCCGTGGGCTTCCGCGATGGCCTGACTCACCGCGAGCCCCAGACCCGTGCCCGTGGACTTGGTGGTGAAGAAGGGCTCGAAGAGGCGGCGGTGGTCCTCGGGCTTCACACCGGGGCCGGAGTCTGAGACGGAGACGCTGGCGCCACCGTCGTTCGCGGGGGCGATTCGCACTTCGACGGTGCCATGTGTTCCCGCGGCCTCGGCGGCGTTCTTCACCAGGTTGAGGAGCACCTGACGCAGTCTCGCGGGCTGGGCCCACGCGCTCGCCGAACCTTCCACGCGCACGTCCACCAGCCCGAGTCTCTCCGCTTCGCGCAGCCTCGCCACCACGTCCTCACACGTCTCGCGCAGGGGGATTTGTTCCACCGGGCCCTGACCCGGACGGGAGAGGTCGAGGAGTCCTTCGACAATCTGTTGGCATCGCACGGCCTCCTCCTCCACCACTTTCAGGTCCTCGGCCAGGGCGCCTTCCGCCTTGCGCTGGAGGATGCGCACATAGCCGAGGATGACGCCGAGCGGGTTGTTGATTTCGTGCGCGACGCCCGCGGCGAGCCGGCCGACGCTGGCGAGCTTCTCGTGCTGGACGAGCTGGGTCTGGTGCGTGCGCAGGGCCTCGGTCATCCGGTTGAACTGCGCGGCGAGTCGGCCAAGTTCTCCTGGGTCGTCCTCGGGGATTCGCGTGTGCAGGTCGCCCTGGGCGAGTCTCGCGGCGCCGTCGGACAAGCGTGCGACGGGGCGAGCCACGGAGTTGCCGATGTAGATGCCCACGCCCACGGCGAACAGCGTGGCGCCGCCGAGGAAGAGCAGGGCCCAGCGGAAGCTGGTGTGCTCGACGGCTGCGACGTGCTCCTCGAAGGAACCGATGGAGGTGTCGAAGCGTCGCGCGAGGGCCTCGGCTCGAGCCTGGATGAGGGAGACGCGTTCCAGAGCGCGGCCATGGGCGGCGGTGACGGCGGCGTGGTCCTTCGCCAGCACGGCGGGCAGGAGCGTCTCGCGGTACAGGCGGTCCAGCGCGTCACCGTTCTCCTGGATGTCCGCCACCCAGGCGCGCTCCTCGGCGTCTTGAGCCTGCTCTCGGAGCCTGCGGGTGAGCGTCTCGACGCGCGCTCGCGACTCCTCGTGGAAGTGAACGTGGCTGGCGTTGCCGAGGATGATGGTGTGGGCCAGATGCGCGTACTGGTCCCTCACGGCGGTCGCCAGCTCGAGTGCCTCGCGAACCCGGCCGCCGGCTTCGCGCAGCTCGTGCGAGGCATCGTGAATGTCCGCCAGCCGAGCGAGCGCGAAGCCCGAGGCGGCGGTGAAGAGCGCCACCAGCGCACCGAAGGCGAGCAGCAGCTTGCGAGTCGTGGAGCCGGCGGTGGGAAGCATCGCGTTCTATATAAGGGAGTGCGGGGCCGTGTGGGTGAGCGATGTCGGCGCGTGCACAGTCCCACTCGCCCATCACCCAGGTTGTCTCCGGGACTTCCTACCTTCGGTAGAATGCCTGTGTCGTTTCCTCTGTCGGGGGGACACAGCGATGCCATGGATGACCTTCTGGGTCTGTGCGCTGTCCTGCGCCGTCATGGGCTGCCCGGAGGTACATCGACGTGATGGCCTCGTGGACCGGGCCGCGCATCAGGATGCACTGGAGAGCATTCCCACGGGCTGCTCCGAGGACGACTTCAGGCTCTTCTGCAGCGATGGTCGCGAGCAGAGCGAGACGTGCATCCAGACGTGTGGCGGTCAGCAATGAACGTGCGAACGATGCTGGGAGCAGGCATCGCGTTGTTGATTCCACTGCCTCTTGTCCTCACGACAAGCAGCCTGCTGCAACCAGACCTTCCTGAATACGTCCGGGGCCGGCGGGTCAGTCCCGTATTCACGCCAGAAGAACGCTCACGATTCCAGACCTACCATCGAAACTGCGGTGCAAAAGTGGGGTGCGACCCGCCACTGGGCTGCCTCTTCGATGAGCGTGCTCGCGCGATTTATTGCACGGACAGCCAGTGCTTCACGGATGCGCAGTGTCCCGACGGACAGACCTGTCGACTCCTCGCCACTGCGAGACAAGACCCCGTGGTGCGCTATTGCGTGCCCGTGGGCATCCGCAAGGAAGGCGAGCGATGCGTGGACATCTCCGAGTCCCAGGAAGGCGCCTGTGGGCCCGGGCTGTATTGCTCCCGCGAAGGAAGCTTCTGCGGGCGACCGTGCAGTCTGGATGACGCCAGCACCTGTCCACCCCACTTCTTCTGCGTGGACGACTATCCCGAACCGCTCTGCCTCCCCACCTGTGAGAAGAGCGGCTGCCCCGAAGGACAGCACTGCATCCGCCACGAAGGAGGCGCCTCCGCCTGCGCCAGGGTGTTCGGCCCTCAGTGCCAGCAGACACCCTGCCCTTCGGGCCAGACGTGCGAGTTCATGCACGCATCCCGTCTCCCCGACCGCATCTGGTCCGAGTGCGAGCTGCGCTGTGGCAAGGACTTCCACCCCTGCCCCGACGGCCGCGTTTGTGACGGCTGGGCCTGCGAGCAGCCCTGCGACCCCAAGGGCCCCAACACTTGCGACGAAGGCTACCGCTGCTTCCAGCGTCGCCCCTCCAGCCCCTGGGTCTGCCACCCCGACTGGTGACGCCGTTTCGGCCCAGCGAAGTCCGAGCAGAGTCCACCGCCAAGCAGAACGGCCTCAGCGGTGGCCCTGCTATACATACCGAAAATCGAGAACGGCAATCTGTTTCAATCCACACCCGGCTTGCGAACCGAGCGATGCATCATGCCGAACGACAATGACCGCGCCGTTCGAGCCCTGATCCTCTCTCAGGGGCTCTCGTTGGGAAATCCCGACGGAGAACCCGACGACGGAGGCTGCGGCCCTTCATCGCCCCATTGAAAGTTCAGGAACATCCTGAGAATGGATGTACGGAGCGAGATGATGCATTGGACAACGGACTGGTGCTTGTTCATCTGGTTCATTGGCATCCCATGTTCAGATTTCCGTTCCGAATCTTCGGAGGAATCCGCGACCCAAGATGCTGCCATCCATGCTCCCGACAACATGTCCCTCCGTGTGACTCCTCATCCTGAATCGAACCATTACCGGTGCCTGACGTGCGCGGCCTGCTTCGGCGCCCGGCCACAAACAACTGCACATCTCCGCGTGCATCACCTGCATCGAGAGCTTCGCAGTGTCCTGGCATGCACAGTCACAACACGTGCATCGACCGCTGAAGAATCAGCCTTCAGTAGGATGACCTCGCAGCGCATCCTCCCGGGGGGATACAGCGATGCCATGGTTGACCTTCTGGGTCTGTGCGCTGTCCTGCGCCGTCATGGGCTGCCCGGAGGTGCATCGACGTGATGGCCTCGTGGACCGGGCCGCGCATCAGGATGCGCTGGAGAACATCCCTTCGCGCTGCTCCAGCGTGGAGCGCGAGCGCTACTGTGGCGGAGCGGCCTCGAAAAGCGCGGAGTGCATCCAACGCTGTGGTGAAGTGGAATGAACTGGCGGACACCCCTGGGGGTTGGAGTCGCGCTGCTCCTTCCGCTGCCATTGGTGCTCATCCTCGGCGGCACACTCCAACCCGAGCAACCGGAACACTTTCGAGGGCGCCCCGTCAGCCCCCTCCTCTCCAAAGAGGAACGCGGCCCACTGCGGACCTATCACCGGAACTGCACTCGTAGCGCCGACTGTGAGGCCCCCCTGGGCTGCCTCATGGACGCCCGAGCACATGCTCAGTACTGCGCTGACAGCCAATGCATCACAGATGCGCAATGCGAGGATGGGCAGCACTGTCGCCTCCTCGCGACGGAAGGCCCCGGTCCCATGGTGCGCTACTGCCTGCTTCTCGGCGTGCGCACGGAAGGAGAGCGGTGCATCAAGGTTCCCGCCTCTCGGGAAGAGGCCTGTGCACCAGGACTGATATGTGGGAGCCGAGACGGTTTCTGCGCGCGCACCTGCTCACTGACGGAGCCGGGCAGCTGCGCTCCCAACTTCTTCTGCGCGGACACCCAACCCGAACCGCTCTGCCTCCCCACCTGTGAGAAGAGCGGCTGCCCCGAAGGACAGCACTGCATCCGCCACGAACAGGGCGCCTCCGCCTGCGCCAGGGTGTTCGGCCCCCAATGCCAACAGACACCCTGCCCTTCGGGCCAGACGTGCGAGTTCATGCACGCGTCCCATCTCCCCGACCGCATCTGGTCCGAGTGCGAGCAACGCTGCGGCAAGGACTTCCCCCCCTGCCCTGATGGCCTCGTCTGTGACGGATGGGCCTGCGAGCAACCCTGCGACCCCAAGGGCCCCAACACCTGCGACGAAGCCTACCGCTGCTTCCAGCGTCGCCCCTCCAGTCCCTGGGTCTGTCACCCCGACTGGTGACAGACCCGAGCCCACCTCGACATCACGCGGGCAGCGACTTCAAGAACGACAGCAGCGCGGCATTGACCTCCGCGGGACGCTCCTGCTGAACCCAGTGCCCCGCGCCAGGAATGACGAGAATGTCCTTCAGGTGGGGCACCAGCGGCTTCATCAAGTCCACCGGCGCCAGCGCACGACCCGGGTCCTTCTCTCCCGTGATGAACAGCGCGGGCTGCTCGATTTTCACCGTCGCCAGCTCGGGCAATTCCTCCCAGTCACGGTCCATGTTGCGATAGCGATTCAACCCACCCCGGAACCCGCTGCCCTCGAACTCCTTTACGAAGTACGCGACATCCTCCTCCGTGAGCCAGGCAGGCAACGTCTTGGGCGTCTCGATGCCCGTGAGAAACCCGTCCCCCTGCTTCCTCGCGCGCACCAACTCCGACGTCGTGTCGAAGCCCGCGACGCTGCCCGCCAGCACCGTGCGCATCGTCCGCGAGACATCCGCCTCCAGCTCCGCCTCGGCGACGCCGGGCTGCTGGAAGTACTGGATGTAGAACCACTTCTCCTTGAACACCGCCTTGAAGAGCTGCGTGGGCGACATGGGCGTACGCCCCAGATGCGGAACACTCATGCCGACGACGGCCCGGAAGCGCTCCGGATGAAGCGCGGCACAGGTCCACGCCATCGCCGCACCCCAGTCGTGCCCCACCACCACCGCCGTCTTCTCTCCGAGCGCGTCCAACAGCCCCACGAAGTCCGCCACCAGGCTCTTCATGCTGTACGCCTCGACGGGCCCCGGCTTGTCGCTGCGTCCATAGCCTCGAACGTCCGGCGCCACGACGCGATAGCCCGCGGCGGCGAGCGCCGGGAGCTGATGCCGCCACGAGTACCAGGACTCCGGCCACCCATGGAGCAACAACACGAGAGGCCCCTTCCCCGCCTCCGCGACATGAAGGCGAATCCCGTTCGTCTCGAGCGTGCGATGTGTGAGGTCGACCATGGTAGGGGCTCCATTCCCCTTGCGAACCGAACCGTCCCGCGAGCATGACAGAGGCTCGGGGCCTCGGGCTCCGGTGTCTTTCGAGGAGCACGCATCATGGCCTTGCGCTTCAAGAACCTGGACGGCAGCGGCCCTCAGCCGTTCAGCACCGTCTTCAAATGGGCAGTCGCCGACAAGCTCACCGGCCGCCGCCGCAAGTCTCCCGGCCATGCGCCCGTCCCTCGCGTGGAGCCGGACCTCGCCCTGCTCGCCACGCCTCCCGCCCCCGGCGAGGGCGCGCGCCTCACCTGGCTGGGCCACGCGAGCTGGCTCGTCCAGCTCGACGGCCTGTCCCTCCTCATCGACCCCGTGCTGCGCGACGCCATCAACGTCGTCATCCACCGCAACGTCCCGCCCGGCGTCCCCATCGACAAGCTGCCCCCCATCGCGGCAAGCCTCGTCTCCCACAACCACTACGACCATCTGGACCTGCCCACGCTCAACGACGTGGGCGCGCCCATCGTCACCGGCCTGGGACACGCTCCCGTGTTCAAGGGCGGCAAGCTCGCCGTCACCGAACTGGACTGGTGGCAGTCCACCCGAGTGGGCCCCGTCACCATCCACTACGTCCCCTCGCAGCACTGGAGCCGACGCGGCCTCAACGACGCCAACGAGATGCTCTGGGGCGGCTTCGTCATCGAGGGCTCCAGCGCCCGCGTCTACCACTCCGGTGACACCGCCTGGTTCGATGGCTTCCAGGAGATTGGCCGCCGCTTCCCCAAGCTCGACGCCGCCCTGCTCCCCATTGGCGCTTATGACCCGGAGTGGTTCATGAGCCGCCAGCACATGAACCCCGAGGACGCCGTCCGCGCCTTCGAGGCGCTCGGCGCCCGGGAGTTCCTCGCCATGCACTGGGGGACGTTCAAGCTCACCGACGAGCCGCTCGACGAACCGCCCCGCCGCCTGGACGCCGAGTGGAAGCGCCGGGGCTGGCCGCGAGAGCACGTCCACGTCCTACCGGTGGGTGGAACGCTCACCGTGCGAGGCGGTTGAAACCCACCAGAGCCTGTGTTGAGGGTTGGCCATGCTCCTCGCCACCGCCCTCTCCCTGGCGCTCTCCCAGTCCCCACCGCCGCTCACCACCGCGTCCGAGCAGAGTGGTTGGACTCGAACCGGCCGCTACCCCGAGGTGGAGGCGCTCTGCCGCGCCTTCCCCAAGGCCTACCCCGGCAAGGTGCGCTGCGACACCTTCGGCACCACCCCCGAGGGCCGGCCCATGCTCGCCCTCGTCGCCAGCGCCGATGGCACCCTCACCCCCGCCGCCAACACGAAGAAGAGCCGCCCCGTCGTCTTCTTCCAGGGCGGCATCCACGCCGGCGAAATCGACGGCAAGGACGCCGGCTTCGCGCTCTTGCGAGACATCCTCGCCGGCAAGACGCTGCCGGGAGTCCTCAAGGGCGTCACCGCTGTCTTCGTCCCCGTCTTCAACGTCGACGGCCACGAGCGCTTCGGCCCCAACAACCGCCCCAATCAGGTGGGCCCCGAGGAGATGGGCTGGCGCGTCACCTCGCGGAACCTCAACCTCAACCGCGACTACGTCAAGGCGGAGAGCCCGGAGATGGTGGCCCTGCTGCGCTACCTCCACTCCTGGAACGCGCTCGTCTACGCGGACCTCCACGTCACCGACGGCGCCAAGTTCGAGCCCGACGTCGCCGTCGGCATCGAGCCGCAGAAGTCCGGCCCGGAGAGCCTGCGCACCCTCGGCGTGAAGCTGCGCCAGGAGCTGTTCCAGGAACTGGAGACGCAAGGCCACCAGCCCCTGGAGTTCTACCCCTCGTTCCTCCAGGACGATGACCCGACGTCCGGCTTCGCCTACGGCGTGCCGCCCCCGCGCTTCAGCCACGCCTACGCCGCCGCCCACCACCGGTTCGGCGTGCTCGTGGAGACGCACTCGTGGAAGCCCTATGCCGAGCGCGTGAAGGCCACGCGCGACGTCGTCGCCGGCCTCCTGCGCCTCGTCGCCCGCGATGGCGCTGGGCTGATGAGCGCCGTGAAGGCGGTGGACACGGAGACCCAGTCCGGCAAGGTGCGCGACGTCGTCGTCGCGTGGAAGAACACGTCGGAGAACCACCCCATCACCTTCCGGGGCTACGCCTACGAGCGCGGCGCCTCCGACGTCTCCGGCCAGACGTGGATTCGCTACGACGACTCCAAGCCGCAGGTGTGGAACGTGCCGTACTTCGACAAGGTGGAGCCCGCGCTCACCGTCTCCATCCCCTCGGGGGGTTACCTGGTGCCGCCGTCCCACGCCGCCTGGGTGGCCGAGAAGCTCACCACCCACGGCCTGCGCTTCCAGCGCCTGTCCCGCCCGACGCCCGCCACCGACGTGGAGGTCTTCCGCGCCACCGAGGCGAAGTGGAGCCCCCAGTCCAACGAGGGCCGTCAGACGCTCTCCGTGAAGGGCGCGTGGGAGAAGCAGTCACAGGCCATGGCCGCGGGCGCGCTGTACGTCCCCACCGCGCAGCCGGGCGTGGAGCTGGTGGCCCACCTGCTGGAGCCCACCGCGCCAGACTCGCTGCTGTCCTGGGGCTTCTTCAACGCCCACTTCGAGCAGAAGGAATACGTCGAGGACTACGTGCTGGAGCCCTTCGCGCGGGAGCTGCTCGCGAAGGACGCCACCGTGAAGGCCGAGTGGGACGCGAAGCTCAAGGACGCCGCCTTCGCCAAGGACCCGCGCGCGCGCCTGCGCTTCTTCTACGAGCGCCACCCCGCTCGTGACACCCAGCACCGCGTCTACCCCATCTTCCGCACCGCCACCGCGCCCACGGGCCTCACCGCCGGCCGGTAGCTCCGGGCCTCCTCCCCCGGGCTCACGACGCCCTGAAGCACGAAGGCCCCGGAGGCATGCCGCCACCGGGGCCTTCTTCATGTTCCGACGAAGCACCGGCCCTCAAAAGAGGGCCGGCGATTCACGTCACCGTCAGCCGATGATGCCTTCGCAGGCGCAGGTGCTCGGGTTGCACGCCGTGTTCGACGGGCAGCCGCCGCAGTCCGCCTTGCACGCGCAGGAGCACGAGGCCGCATCCGGCGTGGCCGTGGAGCCGCAGCTCAGCGACGACGTGTCACACGCGCAGGCGCACACGTTCGGGTCGAACTTGTAGCCCGCCGCGCACGTGGCCGTCTGGACGCACGAGCACGCGCACGTCGCCGAGTTGCACGACTCATACGTGCCGCACGTGCCACCACAATCCGAGGCACACGTGTACGCGCACACCGCCGGGTCCGTGTTGCACACCTGGCCCGGAGCGCCCCCACCACCACCGCAGTCCGACGGGCACTCGCACTTGTCCGTCGTCCGGTTGCAGGAGAGCTTGCCGTCGCAGTAGTCCGCTTCCGTCGCGTCGTAGTACGGGTCCGCGCGGCACGGAGGAGGCACGCCGTTGGCGTTCGTCGTCCGGTCGCTCCAGTAGCGGTAGGACACCGCCGCCGCCGTGTTGTCCGCCAGCGGCCGGCAGCCACCGAAGAACGACAGCGTCCGGTTGATGCCATCCACGTCGAAGCCGTTGGTGCGGCTTCGCGGCAGGTCCGACGCCGTGGGGCACGCCACCGCGTCCGCCACCGAGGCCACCGACACCTTCACCGACGCGCCGATGGGCGGCTGCTGCGTGCGGTAGCCCACCGACGCGATGACGCTGTCGATGATGCCGTTGATGGTGGTGGTGATGGAGGTGGAGTTGCGGATGCTGCCCACCACGCCGCCCGTCGCCTGGATGATGTCCAGGTGCTTCGGGTTGCGGGGGTCCTCCTGGTTGTGACACCACGTCGCCGTGTTGCTGGTGGCGAACTCCGGCGGGCAGATGATGCCGTGGACCTGGATGACCTGGTTCAGCGGGTTCTTCGTCGCGGCCGTGGTGCCGGTGCTCCGGAAGTACTGCTCGAAGGTGGCGATGGAGTCCGTCGAGTAGTCGTGCGTGTCCGTGAGGATGACGACCACCACCTTGGCGCCCTCGCGGATGCGCGAGTCCGAGGACGTGCCGTTCGGCACGAGCACGTTGTTGATGGCGGCCCGCACCGCGTCCATGGGCTTCTCGTCGCCATTGCCGCTCAAACCCACCCAGCACGACTGGTTGTTCGTACAGGTGGTGGGCGTCGTCCCCGCGGGGATGGTGAGGTTGTTGCACTGGCCGGTGGCGCAGGTGCTGTTCTGTGTCAGCCACGCGCGGAACTGGTTGACGTTCCGCGTGAAGCCACGCACCAGGTTGCGGTTGACGTGGTTGTTGTTGGTGGAGGTGTAGCTGGTGGTGATCATCGCCAGACGCCAGTCCAGCGTGGAGTTGGCCAGCTTGTTCGCCACGGCCGTGGCCGCGTCCGCCAGCGACTGCTGCGAGCTGGACATGGAGCCGGAGTCGTCCACCACGAAGAGGAAGTCCACCACCGCCTGGCGCGAGGTGAACAGCTCGCACTGCACCGCGTCCGCGTCACCGAACTGCGCGAGCGCCGAACCGCCCGCCGTGTCCGCCAGCGCGAACAGGCTGCCCGCCTCGTTGTAGCGAGTCGTGGGGGTAATCGCGAGCACCACCAGCACGCTGTCGTTGGAGCGGTGGACGTACTGCGCCTGGATGGTGAACGGACCGGTGATGCCCGCCGCGCCCGCCAGCGAGCCGGTGCTGGAGGGCACCAGCGAGCGCACCAGCGTGTTCGTCTGCGCCTTCAGGTCATCACCGCCCGGCAGCGAGTAGCGCGCCGCCAGCGCCGCGTAGCCGTCCCAGGTGGTGAAGGTCTGCGCGTAGTCGCTCGTCGCGGTGGAGAACGCGCTGCCGCGGATGCCCGCCTCGTCGCCCGCGGGCGTGGTGGAGCCGCCCACCTGGGGACGCTTGTACGCAATCAGCGTCACCTGCTTCGTGTCATCCCAGCCGATGACGCCCACCGTGGAGCCCGCCACGGTGATGTTGGTGATGTTGGCGTCCTTGAACGTCGCGGGCAGCGCGAGCCGCACGTCCGCGCCGTTGTCCTCCTTGAAGGTGACAGGCCGCAGGTTGCTCGCGCGGCACGCCTGACCCGCGGGCGTGTTGGGCGCGCCGTCCGCCGGGTTCTTCGGGTCCAGTTCGCCCGTGTCCACCTGGCCGTTCTGGTTCGCGTCCTCCGCGCCGTCCGCGATGCCGTCGCCATCCGAGTCCGCCGTCGTGGGGCTGGTGGTGGTGCTCGGGTCCGTGTCCCCCGAGTAGCCACAGTCCTTGCGCGGCGCCGCGGCCGTCGTCACGCCGCGCTCCACGCCGTCGCGAAGGCCGTCGCCGTCCGTGTCCGGGTTGGCGGGGTCCGTGTCGTTCCCGTCCACCTTGCCGTTGCCGTTGGCGTCCTCACCCAGGAAGCCCCCCCGGCCCGGGCCGTCCTGCAGGCCGTCACAGTCGGTGTCCGTCAGGCGCGGGTCGGTCTCGTTCGCGTCCACCTTGCCGTTCTTGTTCTCGTCCTCGATGCCGTCGTTCAGGCCGTCGCCGTCCGTGTCCGCGGCGTTCGGGTTGGTGCCCGTGGCGGTCTCCACCGCGTCGGGGATGCCGTCGAAGTCCGCGTCGGGGATGGAGGCGGCGCAGTCAGCCACCTTCGGGTCCGTCTCGCCGGTGTCCCGCACGCCGTTGCGGTTGCGGTCCTCCTCGCCGTCGCTGCACGAGTCGCCGTCCGTGTCCGGGTTGAGCGGGTTGGTGCCCATGGTCCGCTCCAGCCCATCCGACAGGCCGTCGCCGTCCGTGTCGCGCTTGCGCGGGTCCGTCTCGCCGGGGCTCACCGTGCCGCTGTGGTTGGCGTCCTCGACGCCGTCCGCCAGCCCGTCACCATCCGAGTCGATGGCGTTGGGGTCCGTCTCACCCACCTCCCGGGCGCCATTGCGGTTGGTGTCCTCCAGGCCGTCGGGGATGCCGTCGCCATCCGTGTCCGCCTTCACCGGCGAAGTCACGGAGGAAGGGTCCATGTCCGCGCGGAAGGAGCAGTTGGGGTCCACGCTGGAGGTGCGACCCACTTCCACACCGTCGCGAATGCCGTCGCCGTCGGTGTCACGCTTGCCCGGGTCCGTCTTCAACCCACCCGCATAGACGTTGGCGAACTCTTCCGCGTCCGTGAGGCCGTCGCAGTCGGAGTCCTTGGTCGGGTTCTTGCTGTCGTTCACATCCGTCGGCACCGTCCCCGGGTCGGGGTCCGGGTCAGGTTCGACGCCCGCGTCCTCCGGTGGTGGGGGGCCGCTGTCCGGGACGTGCGTCCCCGCGTCGTCGTCGTTGTTTCCAGTGGGTTTGGGGTCTGGGTCGGAACCACCGCATCCGGCCAGCAACGAAGCTGACACGAGCACGCAGGCAATGAGCCGGGCGAAGGGCATGCGCATCATTCGACTCCATGGCCCTGACTCCGGGGGGGTTGGGATGAGTCAGGGGGAAATCGAAGTCTATGAAGACCTGGGCTTTTTGGTCAGGGACTATTCCCCCGCGTACGAGTTCTTCGTCGCTCTTCGTATGCTCGCTGTCCAACCTCATGGGCGGATTGCGCCATGACTGTTGGCGAACAGAGTTCGCGGGGTGGGAAGCGTCGGCTATCGTCTCTTTCGTGCCTGTCTTCGGTCTCGCGGCATTGTGGAATAGAGGGGCTTCACCAGAACGCGCCGCGGCGGTGGTGGAGGGGCTTGGCGAGATGCTGCCCTCCGCTCAATCGATGCAGCTCGTGGTCGCCGTGCAGGCCGAGCAGGCCGGTATCGAGCTCAAGGTGGAGGCCCCTGGCTATCCGCGTGCCGCGGTGGAGCGGCTCGCCGACGAGGTGAAGCGCAGTGGTGGCACCTTCGTGGAGTTGTGGCGCCTGCCCAAGCTGGAGCGCGATGCGCTTCGCAACAGCACCTTCGCGGGAGGACGCGCCTATGGTGGCGACGAGCGCACCGCCGCCGCGCGCGCGCTTGAGCAGCACGTGAGCGCGCTGGCCACGCGGCCCGAGCTCCCCGTGCCCGCCGCGCCTCCTTCGGCCCCGGCGACACCGCCTGTCGCCGCCGTGCCCCTGGCGGAGGATGATCCCCGCCGCGTGCCGCCCACGCCTCCGGGCAGTCCCCAGCGTCGGGGGCGCCGCTTCGCGGTGCGGCTGGAGCTGGAGTTCCGCACCGAGCTGGACTTCGTGCGGGAGCACGCGCTGAACATCTCCAACGGGGGGCTCTTCGTGCGCACCGCGCACCGGCCTCCGACCGACAGCGTCGTCACCGTGGACGTGAGGCTGCCCAACGGAGAGCATCTCCAAGGGGAGGCCGTGGTGGTGCACGTGGTGGATGACCCCTACAGCGGTGGCGTGGGGCTCGCGTTCCTCAGTGACGACGCTACGTTCTCCCGGACGCTCGACCACTACCTGGCGAGCCTGGTGGGTGGGGCGAACTGAGTCATGGACGTCGCCGTGGAGACCTGGCCGAGGGACTGTGGCCGTTTCGAGTTGCTGTCCCGCCTGGGGCGCGGCGGCATGGCGGAGGTGTTCCTCGCGCGCGTGAAGGAGGGCCCGAGGGCCGGGGAGCACGTGGCCCTCAAGCGCGTGCGGCCCGAGCGCTCGCACGACGACGAGGCGCATGAGCAGCTCCTGCATGAAGCGGAGCTGGCCCGGTGCCTGCGTCATCCGCACATCGTCGGCTTCGTGGAGTACGGCGAGCTGGCCGACGGGGGCTACCTCGCGTTGGAGCTGGTGGAGGGGCCTGATTTGGGACGGGTGCTGGCGCAATGCCGGCGGCGGCGCATCGAGCTGCCCATCGACATCTCCGTGCTCATCGTCCGGCAGGTGCTGGAGGGCCTGGCGCATGCGCACAAGGCCACGAGCACCACGGGCCGCCCGCTGGGCGTCGTGCACTGTGACGTGTCGCCGCACAACGTGCTGCTGTCGCGCACTGGTGAGGTGAAGCTGGCGGACTTCGGCGTGGCGCGCTCGCGGGCGGGGATTGCGCTGGATGCGCGGCGCCTGGGCAAGCAGCACTACCGCTCGCCGGAGCTGCTGGCGGGCGAGGTGTCCGTGGCGGTGGACCTGTGGGCCACCGCGGTGCTGCTGTACGAGCTGCTGTCGCTGGAGTCCCCCTTCCCTTCCGGTCCTGGCGAGGAGGTGGAGTCCGCCATCCGTCATGGCCGGGTGAAGCCGGTGCGGATGCAGGTCCCCGAGGTGTCGGACGCGCTCGCGCTGGTGCTGGACCGCGCGCTGGCGCCTCACCCCTCGCAGCGCTTCGGCTCGGCGGAGCAGTTCGCGCGAGCCCTCGCGGCGCTCTCGGATGACCGCGTGGCCACCCCACTGGCCGTGGCCGCCGTGGTGCGCGGGTTGATGGGCACGGGAGTGTGAGGCTCGGACCTCACGCGAGCTGCTGAACCGCGACGTAGGGCAGGCCCAGGTCTCCCTCCACCACCAGCCGGCTGCGGCCACCGCCCTGCTTCACCACGCGCACCTGCACGCCGATGCGCTCCGCCAGCCCTGAGACGTGGGAGATGATGCCCACCTGGCGCCCCGTGGCCTGGAGCGCGTCCAGCGTGGCCAGCGCCACCTCCAGCGTCTCCGGGTCCAACGTCCCGAAGCCCTCGTCGATGAAGAGCGTCTCCACCTGCGTGGTCTCCGAGGACAGCGAGGCCAGCCCCAACGCGAGCGCCAGGGACACCAGGAAGCTCTCGCCTCCGGACAGGCTGGCCACGCCCCGCACCTCGTCGCCCATGTCCCCGTCCACCACCTGGAGGTCCAGGTCATGCCCGGGCACTCGCATCAGCCGGTAGCGCCGCGCCAGCTCTTGCAAGTGCGCGTTGGCGTGCAGCAACAGCGCGTCCAGCGTGAGGCTCTGGGCGAAGACCTTGAAGCGCTTTCCATCGTGCGAGCCGATGAGTTCACCCAGTGCCTTCCACACCTCGCCCGCGCGCCTGCGCTCGGCGATGGCCTGCGCCTCGGTGCCGTGACGGGCTCGGGCCGAGTCGTCCGCTTCCAGTCGCGCACGCAGCATCGCCTCCGCTCGCCTCCGGACCTCCACGTCTCCGCGCAGGCGCTCCCGGGCGGCGGTTGCTTCCTCCTCTGAGAGGCGCGGCGGTCCGCTCGCCTCGTGGCCCGTGCGCCGCTCGCGACGCTCGTCGTGCACCGCGCGCGCCTGGGCCTGGGCCTCGCGCAGCACGGCCAGCGCCCGCGCCTCCGCCTCGCACCACGCGGCATCATTCGCCAGCAACGCCTTCACCGCGTCCAGGGAGACACCCTGGGCCACCAGCCGTTGCTCCAGTTCCTTGTGCGCCAGCTCCAGGGCCTCTTGCGCCCGAGCGAGGTCGCGCGCCGCGTCCTCCGCGCGGGCCAGGGCCACGCCTTCCGCCTGCCGAGCCGCTTCGGCCGACGCTCGCGCCTTTTCGTAGGCCGCCAGCGCCGTGTCCAGCTTCGCTCGCAGCTCCGCGCGGACCTCCTCCGTGGGCCGACCCTCCAGCAGCGCGGCGCGAGCCCCAGCCGCCTCATCCCGGGCCTGCTCCTTGAGCACGGCTTGCGCGGCGTCCTCCTCGGCGCGACGGGCACTCACCTCCAGCAAGCCCTGGGCGCGTGCGCGGTGTCGCTGCTCTTCGTCCTCGCGTGCCTTCGCCTTCTGGACGATGTCCTCGCGCTCCTTCCACATGGAGACGCGCTTGCCGCACTTCTGCCGGAAGTCCGCGGGAGCGGCCTCCAGCTTGGCCTCCCATCCCGCGTCCGCGGCGAAGATGGGAGACACGTCCGCGAGGACCTGCCGCACCGTCGCGTCCGCCGCCTCCATCCGAGCCAGGGCCTCCTTCAGCGCACTTTCCGCGCGCGTGAAGGACTCCTCCGCGCGCCGGAGCGCTTCGGTGGCCACCTCTCGTCGGGTGCGCTGTGCCTCCAGCGCCGCACGCGCCTCGCGCGCCATCCGAGCCAGCCCCTCGGCGGCCTCCTCTTCGGACTTCAACGCGGACAGCTTCGCCTGGACGTCAGCGACCATCGCCTCCAGCCAGGTGCCCGCCTCCGGTGCCGAGCCCGCTTCGGGCACTGTGTCGCGTGCACCGGCACTTCGCGGGCTCGCCCCTTCGCCACTCCGCGGGCTCACCCCTTCGCCACTCGGTGACGCGGCATCCCGCGCGCCCACGGCGCCCACCCGAGCAGTCCCATCATCAGGGGACGCCGAACCATGCTCTCCGGAGGCTCGCGCCCGTCGCCACTGCTCGCGCCCTCGCGCCCATGCGTCGCGGTGCTCCATGCAACGAGCCGCCGCGCCCTCGCGCCGAGACTCCGCCTGCGTGACTCGCGCTCTCGCCGCCGCCTGCCTCGCGCTCGCGTCCACTTCTTCTCGCGAGCACTCGTTCCGCTCGGACTCCAGCGTCTCCACCCGCGCGGTGGACTCCGCCACCAGCCCCGCCAGGGCGGGCACCTCGTGCCGATACGGATGCTCCGTGGCACCACACAGCGGACACGCCTCGCCCTCGCGCAGCAGCGCCCGCTGCGCCGCGTGGCCCTGCGTCGCCTGCGCCACGGACAGCGCACGACGCGCCTCCTTCAAGGCCGCTTCACGCTCCACCCGCCGCATCCCCGCGTCTCGCACCGCTCCTGACGCGGACTCCGATTCCTCCTGGGCCGCCGCCGCCTCGCGCGCGGCATCTCGCGCCTCCGCCTCGCCCGCACACAGCCCCTGCCGGGCCGACTCCAGCGCGCGCAGCGTCTCCTGCCTCGCGAGCAGCGACTCCCGTTGCACCCGCCGCTCCACACCCGTCCCCTCGCCCAGCGAAGTCTCCGCATGCGCCGCCGCCGCCTGCGCACGCGCCTCGGCCTCCGCCACCGAGTCCCGCTCCTGACGCCTCAGGCGCTCCGCGTCCCGCAGCAGGTCCACGTCCCCGCGCAGCTTCTCCACGGTCGCCCGCGCTGTCCGTCCCTCGCCCAGCGCCGCCTCGTAGCGCTCCAGCTCGCGCTGCCAGCGCGGCCACTCCCTCGCCAGCGCCTCCCAGTGGGCCTTCTCGGACAACCAGACCCGAGCCCCCTCACCCGCCACCCGCGCGGCCTCCTCGCGGACCACGACCTCCTCCAACGCCGCCCGGGCCTTCGCCGCCTCTGCCTCCGACACCCGCGCCCGGCCCCGCGCCTCCTCCGCCTCGCGCGCGGCCGTCGCACTCCGCGCGTCCAGCTCCGCCGCCGCTTCCAACGCAGGCGCCGCCACCTCCAGCGCCGACCGCGCCTCCCCTCGAC